>JBPCXK010000603.1:0-4147 GCA_051008635.1 Gammaproteobacteria bacterium | reverse complement strand
AGCTTCAACCGTCTCTCCTTTTACCGTTGTTCCAATTGCTACCGGCTGGAACGATACTTGCCGGGTGGGATTCTCACCCACTGAGTGAGCGCACCTTTGCACGGCGCACTGAGAAATGCGGGCTAGCTCTGCGCGAGCTGGTGCTACCGCCTTATAATGAGCCCCCGTTTCAACAGGGGGCTCATTCTCTCATCCATGCGACTCAAAGCAACCATCGCCCTCGCGCTCATCGTGCTGCTGCCCGTCGCGCTGCTCGGCTGGTGGGGCATGCAGATGGCGCGTAACGAGCAGGCGATGCACGCGCATCAGCTGCAGGCGCTTATCGACTCTCAGCTCGAAAGCGTAGAAGGCGACATCGCCGCTTACTTTGATGACGTGCGAACGTTGTTGCGCGCCGATGCGCAAACGTTGAGCGTCGACGCCGCCGCGCTGCGCGACTACCTCGACGACCAACCCGGGCTACGGCAGGTGTTTGTCATGGCTGGCGACGGATCGCGCATCCACCCGCCGAGCGATCTTCCATTGAGCAGCGCCGAACAGGCGTTTGTGGAACGCACGGCGGCCATCTGGACCGACAAGAATCTACTTTACGAGTCACACGCTGCCGAAAAAGAGCAACCGGCAGCGGCAAGCTCGTCGCAGATCAAGACGTCACGAAAAAGCGAATCAGACGCAACGGCCGCCGGCTGGCACGTCTGGTATGCCGGTAACAACATGAACTGGATTTTCTGGTGGCGCGATGGCGTCGGAAGCCTGATTGGCTTCGAGCTCGATCCGGTGCGCGTCGCTGCCGACATCATCGCACTGTTGCCGTCGACCGGCGGCGATTACGACAAGCTTGGAAACGCCAGCGTGCGCTTGCTGAACGAGCACGACTCGATCATCTATCAATGGGGTCGCCTGCAGCCGGGAGCCGGGCAACAGCGCGCCGGATTTCTGCCGCTGCGACATCCGCTGGGGAGTTGGAAGCTCGAGTACTACGGCGCCGGTTTGCAAGCAGGCAGTCGATGGAGTCTGTTCAACCTCGCCACAACATTGATTACGGTATGCGCCGCGTTGGGCGGGCTGGCGTTTTTCCTGTATCGCGAGCACACGCGCGCTATGCGTGTGGCCACCCAACGCGTCAGCTTCGTCAATCAGGTATCTCACGAGCTGAAGACACCACTGACCAATATCAGAATGTATGCAGAGCTACTCGACGATCAACTGGACGAGCTCTCCGCTGATCCGGTTGAAAGCCGCTCGCGCTTGCGCCGTTACAGCGATGTCATCGCAACAGAGAGCCAGCGGCTCTCGCGGCTGATCGCCAACGTGCTGAGTTTTTCGCAGTCGCAGCGTGGCCGGCTTCAACTGCGCGCGAAAACGGACAACGTCGATCGCATTATCGAAAGCGCGGTGGCAGCTTACCGCCCGGCTCTGGAAGCGAAGAATTGCGAAATCCGGATCAGAACCAACGCGTCGCAACCGGCGGAGATCGACCCCGACATCGTTGAGCAGATACTCAACAATCTGTTGAGCAACGTAGAAAAATATGGCGCGTCGGGCGGGCTGCTGGAGATCACCAGCGCGCAGGAAGAGAGCCGGATCACTGTCACCGTGCACGACCACGGGCCGGGCATTGCGAAACGGGAGCAGCAACGCATCTTCGACGCGTTCTATCGCATCGACTCCAGGATCACCGAAGGCGTGAGCGGCACCGGCATGGGCCTGTCCATCGCCCGGCAACTGGCGCGTCTTCACGGTGGCGACCTCACGCTCGTTGCTACAGAAAAGGGAGCCTGCTTTCGGTTAACGCTGCACGGCCCGGTGGCAAAAGGAGAGGCGCAATGAAAGTACTGGTGGCTGAAGACGACCGGCACATTCGCGCGGGCCTGCAGGAACTACTGGAGACTGAAGGCTACGAAACCATTCCCGCCGAGGACGGCGAGTCCGCGCTCGACAGGTTCCGCGCCGAGACACCACAGCTCGTGTTGCTCGACATCATGATGCCGGGTCGTAGTGGCTACGAAGTGTGCAAGGAAATCCGCAAAAGCCACGCCGACATACCCGTCATCTTCATCAGCGCGAAGTCTGAGGAGATCGACCGTGTGCTCGGTCTCGAGCTTGGCGCCGACGACTACATCATGAAGCCATTCGGTACGCGCGAAGTAATAGCCAGAATCCGCGCTGTCACGCGGCGCTATCTTACGCAACAAAAGCGCGAAGGAATGCCTGCTTCCGTGCTCGAATTCGAGGACCTGCAGCTCTTCCCGGAAGAGCTGCGGGCGCGCCGCGGCGATCAGCAAATCGAGCTTAGTTTGCGCGACGTCAAAATCCTGCAGCTGTTGCACAGCAGCCGCGGTAAGGCTGTCACACGCGATACACTCTTCAACGAATGCTGGGGACGCGACTACTTGCCCAGCAGCCGCACGCTGGACCAGCACATATCCAAGTTACGCAAAATGATCGAAAAAAATCCGCGCGAACCGGAGATCGTGCGGACAGTGCATGGCGTCGGCTACCGGTATGACGGCGGCTGGTCGCGGTGAGATATGCGGGCTGGCCCTGTTCGCACTCTTATGTCGTGGGAGCGGCTCAGCGTTCCGTCTCTGTGTCTGCATTCAGAGCACGCAAAATGAAATCACGATCGCCATCGAAGACAGGTGGTGAACGGCGCACGGGAAAATCGACTCCGGACAGACCGATAGGCGCGCCGAATGTTTTCGTCTCGACGCCGTTCGGCAGCGTCAAGGGTTGGATCCAGTCTTGCGCAAGCACTTGCGGGTCCTGCAGCACGTCGGCGTAACGGTTGATCGGCGCGCAGGGGACGCCTGCGGCTTCGAACCGGCGCAACCATTCCTGCGCCGTGTCGCTGGCGAAGACTTCCTCGAGCAACTGTTTGAGCTCGGCTTGATTGCCCGCACGCGCCGCTGTTGACTCGAACCGCGTGTCATTCAACAGCGCCATACAATCCGCAACCTCGCACACAGTCTTCCACAAATGATCGTTGCCGGCGGCCAGTACAAAGTAGTCGTCTTTGGCCATGAACGCCTGATAGGGCGCATTGCGCGGGTGACGGGAACCGAGACGCCGCGGATTGCGCCGGGTACCGAAGTATTCGCTCACTTGCAGCGGCGCGATCCCGAGGCTTGCGCCGAGCATGGAGGCATCGATGTGGGCGCCTCGGCCGGTACGCTGCCGATTGACCAGCGCCGAGGCGATGTTGAACGCGGCGTAGAGCCCGGTCGCAAAATCGCTGATCGGAACGCCGCACTTGACCGGAGGCTCGCCTTCTTCTCCGGTCACGCTCATGATGCCGGAGATGCCTTGCATCGTGACATCGAAGGCTCCCTGCGTCGCTCGCGGGCCGGTCTGTCCGAACGCCGATATCGAACAATAGATCAGCGAAGGCTTGTGCGTCGACAGCTCGTCGTAACCAAGCCCCAATCGCTCCATGACGCCCGGCCGGTTGTTTTCCAACACCACGTCCGCCGCCGCAACCAGGCGCTTTGCGGTGTCTTTGTCGCCTGGATCCTTCAGGTTCAGCGCAATGGATCGTTTGTTACGATTGAGCGAGGCGAAGTTCTCGCTGTACCCCGAGCTCAACGGCGGCCATTGACGCATGGCATCCCCGCCAGGCGGCTCTATCTTGATGACGTCCGCCCCCATGTCCGCCAGCACCATCGCACAGAAAGGGCCGGCCGCTATCTGACAAAGCTCGATTACGACAACGCCTGATAGCGGCAATTCCTCGCCGCTACTGGCATAGGTGGGCGCACCCAGACGATCTTCGGGCTGCGCGGTCATAGCGTTGTTTTCCTCAAGCGCGCGACAATGTTGCTGCGTTCGAAGATGAGCGCAGCAACATTGTAAGAAGTGATGAACCCGCTAACCAGTCGGGAACTTGTAGGACAAGCCGCGCGCTTTCAGGAAATCGCCTTCCGTTGCGTCGCTGTAGGCCAACTGCAGGTTGCGGAATTTCGCCAGACTGGCGAACACCTTCTTACTCATGGGATCCTTAGCGGCGAGATCCGAAATGACTTCTCCCGCGATGCCACCCAGAGTCTGCAGAATGTCGTCGGAAAGCTTCTTGATGATAACGCCGTGCTTGTTGACGAACTCGTCGAGCACGGGCCCCGAACGCCCGACAAACTCACTCAGCATGACC
>JBPCXK010000602.1:0-7975 GCA_051008635.1 Gammaproteobacteria bacterium | reverse complement strand
GGATCATCGACGCGGCCTGGGGCTGGCACCCGGACGGTTGGATGGTGCAGGTGTTGGGTTACCACGATGCGTACGCCTCGGGCGTAATTCACGCCATCGCCGGCGGTTTCGGGCTCGGATTTTTGATCGTGCTGGGGCCGCGCATCGGCAAGTTTGCCGCCGACGGCACGCCGCGCAATATCAACCCGCACAATCCGTGGCTCGTGGCGATTGGCCTGTTCCTGATCTATGTAGGGTTCTGGGGATTCTATGTCGCCTGTAACGTCCCGTACTTGGACATTCAAGACGGGGACGGGGTGTTCTTTTCGGCCACGACGATCTATCTGACGCCCACGACATTGTCGGCTATCACGGTGAATTTCCTGATGTCGCTATCGGGCGGACTGATGGCCGGGTACTTCATATCCAGGGGCAATCCCTTCTGGACGTACTCCGGCGGGCTGGCCGGCATCATCGCCGCCTCGTCAGGCAACGATCTGTATCACCCGATTCAGGCGATGCTCATCGGCTTCGTCGGTGTGATCATCATGTACAAGCTGCACCACTGGGTGGAACGCAAATTCAAGATTGATGATGCGGTCGGCGCGGTAGCAGTGCATGGTTATGCTGGTTTCTTCGGGGTTTGCGTAGCCGGCTTCATGCTGTGGGGCTACCCCTCGTCGCCCAATCCTGACTACGCCACTATCAATCCGCTCGGCCAGTTCATCGGCGCCATTATCATGTTCGGCGTGCTGGGCCTGCTGCCCGGTTGGGTCATCGCCAAAATATTGAACGCGATGGGTATGTTGCGGGTGTCGCGGGAAGTCGAAATTGCGGGGCTGGATCTCGGTGAAGTGCATGAAGCCGAGGAAGATGCGCGGCAAGTCGCCCAAGCGGCAGCGGCCGGCAAATAACGGGAGAAACAAGTCATGTCAACTGGAGCATTCGAGAACTGGGCCGGCACAATCGCCGAGATCGGTCCTATTTATCCATTTGTAGGCACGGAAGTGCTGTTATGGATCGTCGGTCTGATCTTCTGGATCTGGTGGATGGTCTGGCAGAGCCGCGCCGAAGACAACGAGTACCGCGAGGAGCTTAGCAAGTACGGCGATAATCCGCTGCCTCCTGATTGATTCCGCAAGGCAGAGGGGCGTCGCAAAACAAACATCGTAAGACGCCCGTCACGGGTTTGTGGGAGCGGCTTCGGCCAGCGAATAAACAGCGCTTGTCTATTCGCGGCTGAAGTCGCTCCTGCGAAAACCTGGGCGTTTCAATGGCACTCGCCTGTACGCTCGGCATCGCGGTTGACGAGAAACCAATGGTAGCGATGCCGCACACCCATGTATGTCGCAGCAACGGGATCGAAGCAGCGTTTCATTTCCGCAAGGGGTAACAGTAACCATCGTTTCTCCTCTGCGTGCAGCCAGGCGCGGGCCGCCGAGAATTGATCTTCACGCGATTTGGTAAACCCGAAATGAGTCAGCGGGCGGTCGGCCAGCAGCACAAACTGTTCCTTTACAAATACCATTCCCAGCTCGGCGTCGGGACCGATGTGTTGGCCCACCTGCGTCATGAACGGCGCGGGGGAGCGTATGGGGTTGAGCAGAGGGTAGCCCCACCAGCCGATCAGCATCCAGGTCGACCAGAGAAACGCCGCCAGCGCGAGCAGCCCGCGGCGGCGGCCGAGTGCAAGCGCAAGCAATAGTCCCGTTGCCCCGATGGTTGCCAGTAGCGGCCAGGGTACGATCTGCGCGCCACGCAGCAGCTTGGCGCCGAATTCCGGGCTCAATGCGGCAGTCGCGACCACGGCCAGAATCGATACCGCCAGCATCCAGGTTGCCACGCAGGCGCTCGCGTGTACACGCGGTTTGCGCCACAACCCTGGTAACAGCGGCCCTATCGCGAGCGCCACGGCAGGGACGGCCGGCGAGATGTACACACCACGTTTGGCCGGCGAGAAGCTGAAGAAGATCACCACCAGCACAACCCAGCCGAGCAGCAGCAGATAGCGCGAGTCGCCACGCCTCAGGCGCCGCCACCATGCAGGCAACAACCACGGCAGCAACAGCGTGGCCGGAAACCAGAGCAGTACAATCTGCTCGAGATAAAACCAGGGCGGATTGGTGTGGTGCCAGGGTGTGGCATAACGTTCCGCGGTTTGATGGAACAGGATATTGTCGCGATACGCCTCGAGTTGCGGTTCGCCGCCAGATGCCGCGATCATGGGTACCAGCCAGGCTGCGACGACAAGGAGCATGGCGAACGGCCCGGACGCCCAGTACCACCACTTTCCGTTCAGGCTTGGGACGGTGTAATTTTGCCAGCGCACGAACAGATAGAGAGCAAGTAGTAGCAGTGGCAGGAATCCCACTCCCTTCGTGATGACACCTGCTCCCATGGCCGCAAACCCGATGAGATACCAACCCCACGCGGGCCCCGACAACAAGTGCCGAACGAGGCCGTACACACCCAGTGTGACCCAGAACGTGAGCAGACCATCGATTTGCGCGGTCTTGGCCTGCAGTGTGAATTGCACGATGGTGATCAACGCAAGCCCGGCGCAGAAGCCGGCGCGGTGATGCCACAAGCGGCGGCCCAGATCGTACACCAACGCAGTGCTGAGCAATCCCGCGAGCATCGATGGTAAGAGGTGGGCAACGCGCATGGAGCCGCTTAGCCAGTAGAACAGGGCAATGACCCACATGAAAAGCGGCGGTTTGTCCGGATAAAGCTCCCCGCCGCGGCGCGGAAACAACCACTCGCCGCTTGCGATCATTTCCTTTGCCACCAGCGTGAAACGGGGTTCGTCGGGTGGCCAGGGGTCTTTCAGCCCCAGCCCGGCGCTGAACAGCAGCACGGCCAGCGCGAACAGAATCAGTAGATCGCGACGGGAGTTATCGGGCGCCGCTCGAACGGGCACGGGCGTCAATACCACTATTGTCCGGAATAATGCTGAGCGAATGTGGTTTCTCCGTTTTCCAAACGGGAGCCCACACGGCCGAGCGGGCGAACACCCGCGTCAGCGGGCATCTTAATAGGGCGTCGCCAGCGTTTCTGGCGGATATTTGCGAATAAAGTGTAAATTGCGCAAGTAGACGAACAGGCCGGTGCACTGGCCGAGTATGAATACAGGATCGCGTTTGTAGATGGCGTAACTCAAGAGGGTCAAGGCTCCGAGAATGCTGAAGTACCAGAACGCCACCGGTATCACGCTGCGCTGACAGCGCTCGCTGTGCAACCACTGCACGAAAAAGCGCATGAAAAAGAAAGCCTGCCCGGTAAAGCCGATAACAAGCCAGACGATTTCTGCATGAGTCATTAGCGCTCCTCCACCCATTCCGGAATTTTGCCGCGGCGTTGCAGCCACATTACGCCCAACAAATCGATAATACCCACCCACAGCCGGTTATGAACGCCGTACTTGGTGCGCCCGTGCCGGCGCGGCCGGTGGTTTACTTCGTACATTTCCACGATGCCGCCGTTGCGCCGCACGAGCGCGGGCAGGAAACGGTGCATGTGGTCGAAGTGCGGGAGTTCGAGAAACGTGCGTCGCGAGAATATCTTCAGTCCGCAGCCGGTATCCCGCGCGTCGTCACCGAGCAAGCGGCGACGCACGCTGTTGGCGATGCGCGACGAGGTGCGCTTGAGCCACCCGTCGGAGCGTATCCTGCGATGACCCGCCACGAGCTGCAGGCGTGCGTCGGCATTTGGACGTCTGAGGCGGGTGAACATGCCCTCGATGTCGGCGGGGTCGTTCTGGCCGTCGGCATCGAGGGTTGCTATCCAGTGCGCACGTGCAGCGCGCACGCCGGTGAATATCGCGGCGCTCTGCCCACAGCGGTAAGGATGACGCTGTACCCGCAGCGTGCGCGGCATATCGGTTCTCGCGTTGATGAGTTCCGCGAAAGTGTTATCGTCGCTGCCGTCATCGACAAAGATCACCTCATAGTCGAATTGCCCGTCCAGGGCGTCTCTGATTTCGCCCAGCAATGGGCCGATATTGCCTGCTTCGTTGTAGGCCGGAATGACAAGAGAAACATCCACGCGGTTTTTCCAAACAAAATTGCTACGTGCGAGCAGCAATTATAACGCGTCAGCGGATCTTTCTCGGGGACTACGCCCCGGCGCCAGTATGCCGGCTACACCAACCGCTTCTCCAGCAGCAGTCCGAGCGCGTCCTCGCCGGAGACGTTCATGAGCAGATCGATGATTGACAAGTTCGGCAGGAAGCCGGCCTCATCGTATCTTTGACGATAACGCTCGCACACCCAATCTTGCACCACGATTGCAATGTCATTGCGCCTGAACACATCGGCATCCATATAGGAGTCGAACGCGGTACCGCCTGCTATGTACTCCTCGGCGTCGTAGTACCTGCAGAGCGTCGCGATTTTCTCGGTAGCGGTCACCGGCTCGTCGACCTCGAGTCGCGGAATCACCTCCGAACCGGCTACGATCTGGCGCAGTGGCAGCGACGACCGTTCCGAGACGAGCTTGTTGACGCGAGGCAGCGAGAAATACTCATCGGTCGGCGTGTCGACACCCAGCACAAGCGCAGACGCCCAGCACAGGGTTGCAGTGTTCAGTTCTCCTACGGTTGGAAATCTTTTTGCCAACAGCAATTCGATGTCGGGGAATATCGCCGCAAAACGAGGTGCTTTGGCGTAGTGATTCCTTAGCAGATTAAGATGCTTGCGCGTCCAGTCCTGCTCATAAGAAATCATAGCCTGGCTTATCGGCGGCAGACCGCCCTTCTTTACGGAAATGTTCAGCAGGACGGCGCCAGATGCTGATTTTATCGGGGTGTGCGCCTGATGGGAAACGCCGCGGGTTCCGTCCGGGAATTTGTGATTCTTCACGAACTGAACATCGTCACGAAGGACGAACACGTCCGACGACAGCATTCTCGCGAAATAATGGAGCCTGGGAAAGTAATGCGGCTGAATATCGCTCAAGCGCATGGTGCGTTGCTTGTGTGCTCAGTGAATGAGAAAGTCGAACCCGTATTCGAGCAGCACGCCGAATGAGTGCTCGCGTTCACCGTCGTCTTCGATGAGCCGACGGTAGGCGAGCTCAACGTAGAAGCCATTATCGAAATCATAGCCAGATAACAGTTCGATGAGACGGTCGTCAGTCACCGGTTCATCGCTTTGCGGTATTATCTCGCGCGCCCCATAGGAGGCGCCGAAGAACCAGGGCCAGGGTCGGTAGGAAACCCCGGCCGTTATGGCCCGCAGGTCTTCGGCTTCACCGTCAGCGTTTTGCTGGTAGAGGTAATCAGCCTCCACGGAAAACCCCGAGCGGTCGTCGACGGCTATCAGACTGCCAATGTAACTTGTTTCGTCCATCAAGGCGTCTGTCCCTTGCTGTTGCGTGGCGCCCAGCGTGTATCTGAACGCGGGCGCGGCAGAGAAGTTGCCGCCGTGTAGCGTGAGCATGAAATTGTCGAGCCTCTCTGTGTTGCCGACGCCGCCGTCAGCTTTGAGTGTGCGGCCGCGGTTTGTGAATGCAGATTCGCTCAATATCGTCGTATCCACGTAGAACGCATAAGCCGTGACGTTGTGGGCTCCGATGGCCCTGGCTCCGAAATCCATGGACAAGCCGATGCCGATGCGCTCATCCAGGTCGAAATCATCGGTCACGAAGTTCCCGAAGAAAGTCGGTGCATTGAAAAACACTTCGCCAGCGGGCTCGAATTTGCCGCCGAACAGAGAAAACCATCCAAGCTCGTAGTCGAGAAGCAATGTCTCGAGATAAAGACCCTCATTGTCGAATGTGCGGAACTCGCCGCCGGGCGGCCCGTCTACGGGCTCCATTTCAAGCTCCGTGTTAAGAGAAAGCCTGGGCGTGAAGCGCAGTACAAAAAACGCGTCGAAGGGGACATAAAGGTCATTGGCTGTGTCGCCGTTGGATTCCGACTCGAATTCCAGACCGGTAAAGACCTCACCCTGCAAGTGCGGATACGCGTCGATCGCATTCGTAAGATTCCAGGTGAAGCGGAAATCGTCTTCAAAGGGGTCATGTGTGATCACACGCTCCTCTTCGGAAAACAGCCCGGTTTCTTTGGCGCCGGCGTCGATAGTGGTATCTGGTGAAGCAAGCTGGGCCATGGCCGCGTTTGCGCCAAGCATTACCGTACAGGAAACCAGCACACTAATCAGCACAGGCTGCCGCGTCTGTGCACGGACTGGTGAGTCAGCCCTGTAATTCCCTGCGCTCCCTTGAGGGTGTCGTAAAAGGTAGTATTGGCACGTTTGTCGTCCCCGCGGACGCGGGGGTCCGGTAGAAAAATCGTTTGCTCGGCTGGATTCCTGCCTTCGCGGGAGTGAAGAACCGAGTCGTATCGATCTGTTACGACACTCCCCCTGACGTCAGCGGTTCTCGCCCGCATGCGCCCTTTATTCGGAAGAAAGTTGCGTCTGCACTTCCTCGAGTGCCTGCCATATTTGCGGATCCTCGCCGCCCAGGCGCCAGAGTGCGACGTTTCGCAAGCCGTAGGCGTCGAGGAAGGTCAATTTCTGGCTCACACTTTCCTTGTTTTCGAACCAGACTTCATAGTTTGTTCCATTGGTGTTCTTGAATGTTATGAAAGGGCTGGCGTTCTCGTCACTCCACCGCAACTTGGCCTTGTATTTGCGCATCGCCTTCTGAACATCGGTAAAGGTCAGGTCCTGATCAAGCCCCTCGGTTTTTCCAGGGGAACGCATTCGCCAGGCCTCCGCGTAGAGCGGAATACCGAGAAATATTTTCTCTTCAGGAATCCGCTTTTTTTTCACCGCGTACTCGAGCACGGACCTTAGCCACTGCGGCGAGGCAGCCGGCCCCGGCTCGTCAAAGCTCGTGTGCTGCGCATAGGTCATGAGATGCATCTGATCCGCGAAGTCAGAAAGCACATCCCAGTCCTGCGCGTGCGAACCGTTGTTTTCCTCGGGATTATCTTCAGATGTCTTCGGATGGATAGCCACCGCCAGCAGTTTGCCCTCGCCGTGCAGCGCCTCCGATAGCTCTTGCACGAAAGTAGAAAAATCCTCCCGATAGGCTCCGGGCAAGGCCTCGTAATCCAGATTGATACCGTCGAAATCCATTCTTCTCGTGAGCTCGAGGAGGTCTTCGATATGTGCCTGGCGGCGGTCTTGCGACTGGATTATGAGACCAATCCGCTCCGGATCCCACTCGACATCTATATCTTCCCATTCATCGGGAGAGTTGGTGACTACCGCCAGCACCTTGACGCCATGCTCGTGGGCAAAGGAGATGATGTCGTAGTCTTCACGGGACGGGTCGTAGATATCCAGCTTTCCATCCCTGGTAACCAGATACCAGAACACTGACACGTAGTCGAACAGATCTACGTTGTCACGAAAAGATTGAAAGGCCCGTTTCTGATCCCAGTACGGTATCCAACCCAGAACTTCGGTGTCCTGTGTTTCGGTGACAGCCACGGCGCTTTCTTCCGGCCCGGCCTTTTCGGTTTCCGCGGTGGCGGGTGCATCACTGTCTTCAACGGCGTTGCGGTTGGCCATCGAAGGTGAGAACAGCAGGGCAACACCCAGCACTCCAATGCACCAGAGTGCTACGAAGTTTGTCGTTGCCCATTTTGGGCGTACCATCTTGAATGTTTCCATCAGGTCTTGCTCCGTTAGCTATTCCGTAAAGTGCGCCAAACACTGGGATCCGCGCCCCCCAGATGCCAAAACGCGATTTTGTGGATCCCGTATTTGTCCAGAAACGGCAGTTTCCAGCCGACGCTGACTGCATCTTCAAACCAGACGATAAATTCGTCCTCCGAGACATCCGTGTATTCGATAAAGGAGCTGCCGTCCTGCTCGCTCCGGGTAAGCGTTGCGCCGTACCTGCGCATGGCGTCCTGAACATCGCTGAAACCGAGATCCTCGTCCAGCCCCCGGTGCGCGCCGCCCGAAAGTTTCTGCCATCCCTCGGCGTAGAGCGGAATGCCGAAAAACACTTTCTCGATGGGCACTGCTCTGTGTGCTAT
>JBPCXK010000601.1:0-10335 GCA_051008635.1 Gammaproteobacteria bacterium | reverse complement strand
CCCTGGCCTGACACGCGTTTTCGCCGTTATCACCCGAGGCAGGAGCCGTATGCGGGAATTCCGCACGTACGGATCTGTGCGGGGGGCGCCCCGTGAGGGGCGTTCCTACCGCGACTAAGGCGCCTGCGTTACAAGATCACTCATTGGCGCAAGCGACTGATTCGAAGGGCAAATCAGACTCCTTAAAGACAACTGCGTTACAAGAACTCTCCACCGCCCAACCTCTGGTCCTGTATGGCTTAATCGCCCATCTCACTGGCTCAACGCTACAAGAAGAGATAGCCCTCACCGCCCGACGCCTCCAACAATTGGCCCATGACGTCCTCAATGCCGAAGGAGGCCACCATGGTCAGGAAACACTTACTGCGCGCTGATCGACTGCGCCGGATTCCGCCGCAGTTCAGTTGGCTCGATCAGCGCTTGATGCGCGAGGCCGGCTACTGTGGTGGCAGCACCATCGTCGGCGACTACGTGCGCACTGTGCGACCGCGCAGCGCACCAGCGTTCCTGACCCTCGCCTTTGCCCTCGGCGAGTGCGCCTAAGTCGATTGGGGCCATTACGGCTCAGTCAATGTCGGCAATACCCGAAGACGGCTCAGCTTCTCCGTCGTGGTGCTCGCCTACTCGCGGCTGATGTATCTCGAGTTCACCGTCTCCCAGACCATGGAGCACTTCCTCGGCTGTCACCTCAACGCCTTCGACTTCTTTGGCCAACGCGTGCCGGAAAAAATCATGGTCGATAATCTTAAGTCTGCTGTGCTACAGCGCCACTGCGGCAAGGCACCGGTGTTCAACCCCCGCTATGCCGAGTTCGCCCGCCACTATGGCTTCGAAATCGCCGCCTGCAACGTCGGCGCCGGCCACGAGAAAGGTCGTGTCGAGGCCGGCGTTGGCTACGTCAAAAAGAATCTGATTGCCGGCCTTGAGATCCCCGACTTCAACGCGCTCAACCCCGCCGCCCGAGACTGGCTCGACACCATCGCTAATGTGCGCCTCCACGGCGAGACCAAAAAGCCGCCCCCGGAGCTGTTCGAGAAGGAAAAAACAGTCTTCGCCCCGTGCCCGAAACGCTCTACGACATCGGGGCCGTGCACAACCTGCGCGCCTCCAATCGCTTTCGGGTCACCTTCGAGACCAACCGCTACTCCGTGCCCGCCGAGTACGCCTCACAACGCCTCATCCTCAAGGCCTATCCCGAGCGGGTCTGCATCTACCACCGCGACCAACTCATCGAACTCATCCGTCAAGCCGCTGAACAACAATGGGATCATCTGACTCCGATCGCCCCACTGATCGAAGGCCAAGCCCACCTGCGCCATGACCGCTCCGTCGAACGCCGTATCCGCCTCGCGCGCTTCCCTGTACCCAAAACGCTCGATCAGTTCGACTGGACTTGGCCCAAGAGCGTCAACCGACTCCAGATACAAAACCTCTTCCGCCTGCAGCTCATCGAAACACTCGCCAATGTCGTGTTCATCGGCGGCGTTGGCCTCGGCAAGACTCATCTGGCCATCGCCCTCGGCCTCACCGCTTGTCAACACGGTTACTCTGTGCTCTTCGCCAGCGCCGTCGATGCCGTCAACACCCTCGCCGCCGCTCAACACTCAGGGCGGTTCAAATACGAGCTGCGCCGATATCTGCGTCCGCGCGTCTTGTTGCTCGATGAACTCGGCTACCTCCCCATCGATAAAACCGGCGCCGATCTGCTTTTCCAGATCATCAGCCAACGATACGAACGCGCCTCCACCGTCATTACAACCAATCGTGTCTACAAAAAATGGCCCGAGATCTTCAACAACGACTCCACCCTGACCTCCGCCGTCCTTGATCGGCTACTACATCATGCCGAGACGGTTACCATCGAGGGCAACAGCTTCAGAATGAAAGACAAAATCGACGAAAAATAATCAACCCCATTAAGGGCAAATCACAGCGCATCTTCAAACCGCTGAAATCAGTACATCTTCACGCCGGTGGTAGCAGCCCCCAGTCCTGGCGCGCTAACGAGACCTTCAGCGGCATCAGCATGCGCAGCGACCCGTTTATCGGCTCCTCGATCGACACCGAGCTATCGTGCGATGACGAAAAGCGTTATTGGCCGAACGCACCAGCGCCGGCAATTCGATGAGCCCCCTGCGCGTCGAGCTTGCGTAACAGTGCCCGCGCCGCCATGTCCTTCGCTTGCCCGTTCGCACCGACCCAGGCCCAGCGCGCGCACAGCGCCTGCGACAACCGCGTGCGATGCCAACTCGGGAGGGCGGCGATCAACGCTCAGATGAGCCCGATGTCATCGTTGCTGACTGTTCGCCCTTGGCCGATTCTGACCGCCGCCATGGACAGCTGCGGTACTCGATGCGAGCCTGCGAGTCCAGCCCCCCAAGGGCCACCATGCCCCAGGTTGTTGGGAAGTTACGCTGGACGCTCGTAACTCACTGATCTATAAGGGCGTTGCTACCGCGACTTTCAACAACTTGGTAACGAGAACCCCAAACCGAGAGTCGCACTACCGGGAGTTCGGTATCGCCGAGCGGAATCTACGCGTGCGGCGCTGAATTGCAACGGTACCAATTATCTTGTAGAAAGGATGTCAATTTATGTGCCAGCGCCTGTACGTTGGGGAGCCTCAGAAGCGTCATGTGATTGCCTGGTGCTTCCCAGAAGTAAACATCAGATGCGTGCGATTGCCAGTTTGAGATGTACTCGCCGTGGTCAATCGCTTCCGGCTCGGCGTCTCCCCAGACCGAAGATTCGGCGACGCCAACCAGATGGATGGTGCCCGGGAAAACAGCCGCTGGTTCGTATCGAGTGTTCAGGTTCGTCTCAAAAACGCGAACAATGCCTCGTAAGGCCTGGCCGTCGTTTGTCCTCATAATGTTCGCGCGCGCCAGACGAGACAGCAGAAGCTCCAATTGCTGGTCGTGGCCGAGCGTTTCGAGTTGCTCGGAGGTAATGTCCAAAGATGCTTCGATACTGAGTTCGTATACGTCGATAAGCTTCATGAGCATATCAACGCGCGACCATCGCTCTGTTTTTCTTGCATCCGCAGACGGCGCTTCGGCGTCCAGAATGATCAGGGTGGAGATCTGTTCGCCCGCGGCCAGCAACTGCTGCGCGATTTCGAAAGCGACCCAGCCGCCAAACGAGTGACCCAGTATGTCGTACGGTCCTTTGGGTGAGACCTTCTGAATAGCGCGCCGGTAGACACTGGCGGCCCCGACAACATCAACGTGTGGTACGAGGGAGGCATCGAGCCCTCGTGGTTGTAGCCCATACACAGGGGTCCCCGCACCAAGCTCCTGCGCGAGAGCAAAGAAGCTGGTGGCGCTGCCGCCGGCGCCAGGTATGCAAAAGAGCGCGGGCGAACCATGATTGCCGCTTTGGATTGTTATTGTGGGAAAATACCTTTGATGCTGAAAGTCTGCGTCATCCGGTTTCAGGTTCGACAATATGGTAGATATCGTTTCGCCCAGTTTTTTCGCACTCGCGTCTTTTTCATTGGACGAGGAATCGGGATCGATTGGTACTACACGGAGGTGTTGTCCGAGGATGTTCTTCCATTCTCCGGCTGCGGCTTCCGCGTGTTCAATGTCATTGAATAGCCACGTGGCGGTGTGAATGGACTGGACGAAGTACGTCGTGCTTGCCTTGTGGTGGGCATAGTGGGTGTCGATCACAAGCCTTTGCGGTTGGTCGTGGAACTCCTCGGGTAGCGGGTTGAAATCCTGTCCTGCACAGAGGGCCAGCATTCCCTGAACATCGTTCGCATTTGAAAGCGTGTCGAGTTGCTCGACAATGTGCGGTGAAGCTTGATCCAGATTTTGCCCGATGAGTCGTAGCAAATATTTTCCCTCCGAATCATCGGTGGGTGTTGGATGATCCGCTTCTATCCTCGTCTCGATCAGACCGACAAACTCGACCACTTCGTCCGCGCCAAGTAACTGATTTGCAATTTCGTATGCGATGATGCCTCCAAAGGCATGTCCAGCGATTCGATATGGGCCGGCGGCGCGCACTTCTCGAATCGCCTTTACGTAAAGTTGCGCGATGCTCTCTACGTACGCATCACCGTTGATATGGCCCACTTCCAGGGCGTAGACGGGGATGTTGTCGTCTATCCAGCGAGCGAGGCTCGCGGCATATCTCATCCTGCTTGCGCTTGGATGGATTAGAAAGAGGGGATGCTGTTGGCCATCGGCGCGCATTGACACCAGGTTACAAGCAGGCTTCTCGTTCAACTGTAAATCACTCATTTCGTTTTGTCTCGTCCGGTCACTGGAGCCGATCAGGTCTCACCCTTCTTCGCCCAGGCGAGGGGTTTTCCGCCGTCCTCTAAAAAAGTTACGCGGCGACCTGACAAAGTGCTGATGCTATTCACCTGTAATGCTGAGCCTGAGTTTCGAACAATTCCGCATACGCCCCGTCTCGGTTAACGAGCTCATCATGAGTGCCCGATTCGGTAATACATCCCTGCTCCAGAACGTAA
Organism: Gammaproteobacteria bacterium; assembly: GCA_051008635.1. Lineage (GTDB taxonomy): Bacteria > Pseudomonadota > Gammaproteobacteria > JBPCXK01 > JBPCXK01 > JBPCXK01. The sequence continues at coordinate 5,852 of JBPCXK010000601.1, read as the reverse complement.
ATGCGATCCGCCATTTTTACCGTTGATAGCCGGTGACTGATCAGAATAGCCATTCGGCCGCGAGCCAACTCGTGGAACCGCTCAAACAGCTCGGCCTCAGCTTTTGCATCCATTGCGCTGGTTGGCTCATCGAGGATAAGAATCTGTGAGTCGCGTAGGAACGCCCGGGCCAGCGCCAGTTTCTGCCATTCGCCAATACTCAGCTCTTGCCCGTTCTCAAACCACTTCCCCAGCATGGTGTCGTATCGCTCAGGCAACCGGGAAATCACTTCATCAATTCCTGCCAGTTGTGCAGCGTCGACAATTTGTGTCAGGTCTGGAGCAGCCTCGGTGACACCCAGGCCGATATTTTCTCGGGCAGTCATCTGGTACCTGGCAAAATCCTGAAAGATGACACTGACCTCCCGGCGCAGATTCGTGACGTCAAACTGACGATGATCCACACCATCGAGCGTAATCAAGCCTTCTGTGGGGTCGTATAGGCGACAGAGCAACTTCACCAAAGTGGTCTTTCCAGCACCATTCTTGCCGACCAGTGCAACATGCTCTCCCGGGCGAACGGTGAAGGATAGGTTATCGAGGGCAAGACGCTGCTCATCCGGATAGCAAAACTTGACATGATCAAACACCAGACCTTTCTGGACTGGTCGCGGCACAGGTCGGGCGACTGCGGGGACGGCGATCCGAGATTTGACGCTAAGGAATTCATCCAAATTGTTAAGGAAAAGATTGTTTTCGTACAAGCTGGATATGCTGGTTCCCAAGCCGTGGAAGAACGTAGCTCCACGCTGGACCGCTCGAATATACATGACTAAATCGCCGATCGTGAGGAATCCTTGCAAAGTGCGATAGACGATGAAGAGGTACACGCCGAACGTGCCTAGCGTGGCAATACACCGGGCTGCGAATACGTCGCGAGTCCGACGTTTTTCAAGGTCCAGTTGCTCGTGGCGAAGTGTCGCCCGAATTTCTTGAAACCATTGCAGAAACCGAGGTCCAAGATCAAACAATCGTATCTCTTTTGCATGAGTATCCCGCGTAAGCATCCAATCGAGATACCACGCTTTTCGCCAAACCGGAGTGCGCTGGCGGTTCCAGGCATAAAACTTGTTCGAATAGGATAAGCGGACCAACAAGAGTGGCAAGGCTGCCAGCAGAAGAACCGGGGCGGCCAGCCAGTGAAGCCACCATAACAAGCCAGCTATCGCCAGGATAGAAATCCCGTTTCGTCCGATGCCCAGTAAGGAATTCAGAATGGCTGTCGGTCGAGTCGGTGCTTCCCGTTGGGCGCGATGAAGCGTATCGTAGTATCGCGAGTTCTCGTAGTACTCAAGGTCCACCTCCACCGATTTTGCATGCAAAACGGCATGCATATGATCTGTAACCAGCAGAGATTGAGCCCGGGAGACGAGGGCTGACAGCGTCGCACACAAAGCCTCCAGCAATCCGGCACCCACCATGCAGGCCATGATGAACACAATGTCTCCAACGGGCATTCCAGCGTTCGTCTTACCGATGCTGTCGGCCACCGCGTCAACCAGAAGTTTAAAGAGATAAAGAGTGGCGAGTGGAAGGGTCCCCTGGACGATCAGCAACGCGATATTGGCAATGGTCCACCCTCGCGCACTTTCCCATACAAATCGAAGAGCCTGACGAAGGTTCCATAGCAACGGTTTTATTTCGTAGTGGGTTTCAGACATCCATTCAGCATCCTTGTACGAACTATGACTCTATCCAGATAAGTGCTGTCTGCTCACAGTGCTGACCGAACTGGATTTGCATGTGTCGACAACGTTTCTTCAATGGTAACGCGGGCTACAATCGACCACGTTGTATGGTACTAGCCCGCATTTCTCACCACGGGGCGAGATGATCGCGCAGAGATTTGAATCCACAAGGCATTTTCTGATCGAGCGGAATACGAGCTGTATTTCCGAGTGAAGAAAATTCGTTGTGGATTCAAAGATCAAGCGAGGACTCGTCATCGTGGTGAGAAATGCGGGCTATATCATCATTACTTACAGGAACGACGTCAGCTTGTGCGCCAGCGCACTTACGTTGGGGGGAGTCAGAAGTGTCATGTGGTTCCCTGGAGCTTCCCAGAAGTCTACGTCAGCTGCATGCGAGTGCCATTTTGAGATGTATTCGCTGTGATCAACCGCCTTCGTCCCGCTGGCTCCGCAGATGGAAGATTCAGCGACGCCGATCAGATGGATGGTGCCTGGAAGAGTAGCGGTTGGCTCGTATCGGGTGTTCAGGTTCGTCTCAAAAACCCGGACAATGCCACGCAACGCCTGGCTGTCGGTTTTGCTCATGACGTTTGCGCGCGCGAGTCGAGACAGAAGAAACTCCAATTGTTGCTCGTGCCCAAGCGTTTCGAGTTGCTCGGGGGTAATGCCCAAAGATGTTTCAATACTGAGCTCGTATACTTCGATGAGCTTCATGAGCATATCAACACGCGACCATCGGTTTGCTTTTCTTGCATCCGCAGATGGTGCCTTGGCGTCAAGGATAATCAGGGCGGAGACCCGTTCACCCAAGGCCAGCAGCAGCTGCGCGATTTCAAAGGCGACCCAGCCGCCAAACGAGTGCCCCAGCAGCCTGTACGGCCCTTCGGGCGCAATCTTCTGAATCGCGCGTCGGTACACAGTGGCGGCGCTGAAGACATCAATGTGCGGCGCAAGCAAACCATCAAGTCCACGTGGTTGCAGGCCGTACACAGGTCTCTCGGAACCAAGCGCCTGTGCAAGACTGAAGAATGTTGTGGCGCCACCACCGGCGCCTGGTACGCAAAAGAGTGCTGGCGAACCAGGGTCGCCACTTTTGATGCTTATGGCTGGAAAATACCGTTGATGTCGAAAGAGGGCGTCATCTGTCTTCAGGTTCAACAACGTAGTCGAGATTGCTTCGCCGAGCTTTTTCGCGCTCGAGTCTCTGTCACTGGCGGGCGCGAGATCCGGTTTGCCATCTGACTGGCGGACTATTGCCGCCGCAAGCTGTGCAAGCGAGGGTTCGGCGAAGAGTTCGAGGAGGGGCACTTCCACCCCCAACACCTGGCGCACCCGCGATACGAGTTGCGCGGCCAGCAACGAATGTCCGCCCAGCTCGAAGAAATGATCGTGGCGACCGACCTGGTCGAGATGCAGCAGCGCCTGCCAGATCTCGGCCAGCACCGTCTCGATTGGACCCTGAGGCGGCTCGTAAGCATGGGTGATGACTGCGCTTTGATCCGGGGCCGGCAAGGCCTGGCGATCCAGCTTGCCATTGGGCGTCAGCGGCAAGGCGTCCAGCACTATGAAGGCTGCGGGCACCAGGTATTCAGGCAACTTCTCGGTAAGATCACTTCGCAGCCGCCCCGGGAGTCCCGCGACGCGCTTGGTGCGCAGCGGATCGTTGGCGTAATCGGCCATCCGGCGTTCAAGGGCGCTGCGTTCCACGAGTCTGCCCCAATCGAAGGCCGCAGGCGCACCATCCGTGCTAATCAGCGCGTGGTAAGCGCCACTGGCCTCATTAGGAAACCAGCTCAAGCCAATACTGTAGCCGTGCGCTGTACACAACGACACGAGCTCCGCCGGGCTCACGCCGACGTTTGGCCACGAGGCCACCCGCGCGCGCAGGTCCTCTATCCTTGCGGCCGCCGAGCCCTCGGCGAGGTAGTTGAGGGCAGCCACATCTGGAAGCACGCGCGGGTTGGGAATCGACCGCAGTCCGACGGTGGCCTCGGGCGCCTGCGCAATATGCGCCTTGATCGCTTGCCAATCGGACGCGGTCTGCTCGCAATCGACCCAGTGAATATTATCGGCGGGGGCGGGCATCGGGGTGCGCACCGTTAGCACCACGTCATAGCGATAGGCGGACATTTCGTTCAGGTGCTCACCTTCCTTAGGTAAGACCTGAACCTGGGTGATGTCGGGAAAGTGCCTTTGCAAGGCAAAGAACCAGCCCGGGTCGATCACCAGCTCCGGCTCTGATCGCACTTTGTGTTCAGCGCGGGCGGCCATTCCCGACAGTGACCCATCCGCGGTGTCCTGCGTCAGCTCCACCGACACGTGGAAGGCCTCGAGCAGCCCGGCGTGGCGCACATCGCCAATAAACACATGCCCGCTCGAACCGATCGCCTCGATCGCCCCGGCGATGACCTCAAACAGGTACTCAATGCCAGGGAAGTACTGCACCACCGAGTTGAGGATCACCGTGTCATAGTCGCTCTCGGTGACAGCGGAGAAATCGGCTGCCTGCGCATGCAGCAACCGCGTGTTGCGCGTGAGGTCTACAGTGGCGGTAATCTGCTGGCGTAGCTGATCGAGGGTTTTACGCGAAAAATCGGTGCCCAGATAACGCTCACATCGCGGCGCAAGGTTGAACAGAATCATACCGCTGCCGCAGCCGATCTCCAGGACGCGGTAGGGCTGCAATTTCTCAATACGGGCCAGCGTGCCGTCCAGCCAGTCCCGCATCTGTGCAGCAGGGATCGGCAAGCGCGTATAGCTGCTGTTCCAGCCAATGATGTTGAATCCAAGCTCGGTATCCGCGGGGGCTTGTTCGTAGGTTTGGTCATGGACTTCCGCCCATTCCGAGACTTGTTCGAGGCTCAAGCGCAACTTCGCCTCGTGGGACAGGGGTTCAGGCGCGACATAGGCCACCAGGCGCTTGTCGTCCGGGTTGTCCTGGCGCATGCTCACCACCGCTTCGCGCACCTGCGCATGCGTGGCCAGGCAGGCTTCGATCTCACCCAGCTCGATGCGGAAGCCGCGCACCTTCACCTGGAAGTCGTTGCGGCCCAGGTACTCGATGGTGCCATCGGGCCGCCAGCGGCCCAAGTCACCCGTGCGGTACAAACGCGCCTCGGGATCAGCGCGGAACGGATCGGCCGTAAAGCGCTCGGCGGTCAGCCGCGGACGGTTGAGATAGCCGCGCGCCACGCCGGCTCCGCCAATGTAGATCTCACCCCCGACCCCCAGGGGTACGAGCTGGCGCTGGCCGTCGAGAATATAAATCTGGGTGTTGGCGATCGGGCGGCCAATGTGGGGCCGGTCTTTGGACGCCTCTACCAGGCCGATCGTGGCATCAACGGTGCTCTCCGTGGGGCCATATACGTTATAAAAGTGAGTCGATTTCGAGCCCGATAGCTGTTGCCAGTGGCTGGTGCTGATCGCCTCGCCACCGACGAGGACGGCCTTTGGCGCGTAGCCTCCCCCGTCAACTATTGGCGATGACAGCAGCAACTCCAGTTGACTCGGTGTGCAGTCAAACGCATCCACCTGATGGCGCGCCAGGAAGTGCAGTAGCGCCGCTCCATCAGTTCGCACGACCGCCGGAATGATGATCAGGCAGTGTCCCGACAACAGCTGTACCCAAGCTTTGACGGAAGCATCGAATGACAGCGCGGCGTTCAGCCCCACCCTGGCGTTTGCCGGGCAGTGGCAAAAGATGGAATGCTCGAGGCCGCTCCACAGATTCGCCACCGAACGATGCGCCACCATCACCCCCTTGGGCCGGCCGGTGGAGCCGGAGGTGTAGATCACATAAGCCAGATGCTCGGGGGTGAGGCCCAGCTGGGCCGCATCGGGATTACTGTCAGGCTGCCGGGTGAGAGCTACATCCTGCCATTGGCCCTGCGCATCCAGGGCCAGGGTGATCTGCGCAAGATCCGTGGGAGGGACCTGCAGCCCCGCCTGGGTCAGTAAGGCCGCCGGTGCGCTGTCGGTCAGCAAATACGCCAGGCGCGCTTCGGGATAGCCCGGCTCCAGCGGCACGTACGCTCCACCCGCCTTGAGGATACCCAGCAGGCCCACCACCATGGCCAGGCTGCGCTCCACACAGATCGCTACGCGATCATCCGCACCAACGCC
>JBPCXK010000600.1:0-4640 GCA_051008635.1 Gammaproteobacteria bacterium | reverse complement strand
GCCGCTATCGCTCATCGGAACTGGCAGAGATTTGATGATTGCTGCCGCCGCCGGGATTGATGATGTTGCAACCGCTCAGGACCGTTGTGGGTCAGAAGTGAGCTTGTGCGCTGCACTAGCAATGTCCGCTCTCGGCTGAAGCAGAAGTTGCTCCGCCTGAGCCTCGCTGGTCGCCCATGACCGCTTCCTCTGCATTTCGACGATTCAGTATTGGCAAAGTTATTCGATGCTAAATGCGCGCTTCGGGTCAAAAGGGTGCGTGACGACCTTCACGCCGGCACGGCAGCAAGACTCCAATGAGCGGACATGACATGCTCGGTTTCAGCTTTTCCGGGTCGGGCCATAACCGGCCTTGAGCAGGTGCAGCATGCTCGGAGCACGTCATCAATGCTCATTTACAAGAGCGGACGTAACCTCGTTGAGATGTGCTGCTATGCACAAACGCCGAGACGTCCACTAAGCCGGCGACTTGAACGTGATCAATCACTTCTCGAGGTCGACATTTTGGCATCTAATGCGGAATTCGTACCGTAAATCAACTCGACGTTGCAGGCTGATCGGAGTCTCTTTGCAAAGGGACTGAATCATCGCGCAGAATGATATAGATTGCAGGAATGACAAGAACTGTTAGCAGCGTCGATGACGCGAGACCGAACAGTAGCGAAATCGCCAGGCCCTGGAAGATCGGATCGAACAGAATGACGGCCGCACCGATCATGGCGGCAAGTGCCGTCAGAAGAATCGGCTTGAAACGCACCGATCCGGCCTCGAGTAAGACCTGACGCAACGGTAAGTTCGCCTCTTGCCGCGCACGGATGAAGTCGACCAATAGGATTGAATTGCGCACGATGATCCCGGCCAGTGCAATGAAGCCGATCATGGAGGTCGCCGAGAACGGCGCACTAAAGAGCCAATGCCCCAGCATGATGCCGATCAGCGTGAGCGGTACCGGCGTCAGAATAACGAGCGGCAACTTAAACGAACCGAACTGACCGACCACCAGGATGTAGATGCCGAGTAACGCAACCGCGAACGCGGCGCCCATGTCGCGGAAAGTCACCCACGTTACTTCCCATTCGCCGTCCCAGAGAAGGACCGGCTTGGACTCGTCACGAGGCTGGCCGTGCAGTCGAATTTCCGGTCTGCCGAGGGCTCCCCAGTCCGCTCGTGCGATGCGTTCTCCGACGGCTATCATACCGTAGAGCGGCGCCTCGAACGCACCGGCCAGTTCCCCCATCACCATCTCGGCCGACTTTCCGTTGTGCCGAAAGATGGGATGGGACGCCTTCTCACTTGCGAGCTTAACGACATCGCCGAGCTCAACGATCGCGCGTCCGCCCGGCAAGGCATTTGCTGGCACCGGCGTCGAAAGAGTCCGCGAGGTGACGATCAATGCGGATTTCGGCAACTGCACGGAGATTTCAACCGGATGACGTCCGCCGCCGCGATGCGCGTAGCCGAGAGGAACACCACCGAGGTAGGCGCGGATCGTGTCATAGACATCGCGCTGCTCGACGTTGTGGAACTCGAGATTGTCCTGATCAATGCGAAAGCGCAGGCGTGGAGCGCGTTGTCCATAGCTGTCGTCATCATCTACGATGAATGATACATCGCGAAATATCTGTCTGACCTCTTGGGCGACGGCTCTGCGGGTCTCGGGGTCGGGCCCATAGATCTCGGCGAGCAACGTTGCGATCACCGGCGGACCGGGGGGCACTTCCACAACCCTGACCGTCGTACCTTCGGGCGCGTCGAGTTCATTGAGTCGGGCGCGAACGTCGAGCGCTATCTGATGACTTGTTCGCGATCGATGTTCCTTGGAAACAAGATTGATCTGCAGGTCACCTTGCTGCGGTTCGCTGCGCAGATAGTAGTGGCGCACGAGGCCATTGAAATTGAAGGGAGCAGCCGTGCCGACGTAGGATTGTATGGATGCCAGCTCACTCAAGCCTGAAAGGCGGTGGGCGGCATCCGACAATAGTCGGTCGGTTTCCTCCAGGGTTGCGCCGCGCGGCAGATCGACGACGACCTGAAGCTCTGACTTGTTGTCGAAGGGCAGCAGCTTGACGGTGACTGACTGCGTGTAGAAGAGCACGAGCGAGAGAAGCGTCGCCAAGCCGACCACCGCAATGAACAGCCAAGACCTTTGTCGTGTCGCCAGAATTGGACGGGCCACCTGCACATATCCACGACCAAGCCAACCTCCGCTCGCTGTTCCAGGCTCGTCGTGCTGCACGACCGACGATCCGGCAAGGAGCAGCATAAGCCAAGGTGTGACCATGACCGCGACAAAGAACGAGAGCACCATGGCGGCGGATGCATTGGCCGGTATCGGCGCCATATAAGGGCCCATCAGCCCGGAGACAAACAACATGGGAAGCAATGCGGCCACGACCGTCAGCGTGGCAACGATCGTCGGATTTCCGACCTCGGCAACGGCGTCGATCGCTGCCCCTGCCCGTCCGCGCCCGTCTGCCATGCCCCAATGACGCGCGATATTCTCAATCACGACAATCGCATCGTCGACGAGTATTCCGATCGCGAAAATCAAGGCAAACAAGCTAACGCGATTGATTGTGTAACCCATCAGATAGGCTGCGAATAAAGTAAGTAGGATTGTAATGGGGATGACGATCGCGACGACAATGCCTTCCCGCCATCCGACGGCAACGCTAACGAGGAGCACGATCGAAAGGGTCGCCAGCGCGAGGTGAAACAGCAGCTCATTTGCTTTCTCATTGGCCGTCTCGCCGTAGTCCCGGGTAACGATGACATCTACGTCCTTCGGGACATGCGAACCAGCAAGCTCGCCGACGCGATGCCGGATTTGTTCGGCAATCGCAACCGCGTTGGCACCAGCGCGTTTGGCTAGCGCAATCGTCACGGCAGGAACGCGATCGAGCTTTCCTGAACTGTCTTTGCGAAAATGCCAGGCGCGGCGTTCGAGCGGCTTGGCCCCGACAACGACCTTGGCAATGTCACGGACGTAGACCGGTCTTCCGTCACGGCTGGTAATCAACAGCAGACCGATGTCGGGAACGCCCTGCAGCGTTTGCCCGGCGGCCACCGTGATACTGCGGTTCCGATCCCGGATTCGGCCCGCAAGAAATGAGCGATTGGCGGCGCGAACCTTGCCGATCAATTGCGCCAACGTCACACCATAAAGCGCCAGGCGCTCCGGATCCGGTTCGACGCGTATTTGGTCGGGGCGTCCGCCAACCAGATAGGAAAGTCCGATGTTCTCGAGTTTCGCCAGCTCGATTAATAGATTGTCTGCGAGATGGTACAGCGCGTTGTCCGGGTAGCGGTCGGCTGCGCCCGGCTTCGGTGCCAAGGTCAGCGTTACAATTGCCACGTCGTCAATGCCGCGCCCAACGATCAGTGGCTCAGGAATTCCGATCGGGATGCGATCGAGATTTGCGCGGATCCTTTCGTGCACACGTAGGATCGCATCATCGGCTGACGTGCCAACGAGAAAGCGGGCGGTAACAAGCACGCGGTCATCAACGGTATTCGAGTAGACGTGCTCGACCCCGTTGATCGCTTTGACGAGAATCTCGAGAGGTTCGGTGACCAACCTCACACCATCTTCGGCTTTGAGACCGTCAGTCTGGACCATGATGTCGACCATCGGCACCGAGATTTGGGGCTCTTCTTCGCGCGGCAGGACCAACAATGCCAGCAGGCCGAGAGCAAACGCTGCAATGAGAATGAGGGGCGTGAGAGGTGAGCCGATGAACGCCTTCGTCAGCCAGCCGGAGATCCCGAGCGGATGTCGAGGCGTATCGTGTTCATCGGTCATTCTCGTGATCCCGCGCTTGTTATCACGTCACCGGGTCGAAGCCCGGCCAGCACTTCCCGCGCTGGCGCGCCCGCGCTCAACGATCGCGATTGGCCGAGTTGCACAACGATTTCAGTTGTCGTGCCATCGGCACGTATAAGTCGCACGTAATCCTGGCCAAATCGGCGAAATATGAACTTGCTCGGCACTACGATCGCGCGTCGTCGGCCTGTTGAGATCCAAACGAGTGTCCGCTCGCCGACAAAATAGTTGCCGAGACCCGACGCCTCGGCGTCCGCAACGACGCGACCGGACTGCAATTCGGGATAGACCTGGATGATGCGGCCCTCTCCAATCATGGCTTCGGATGACAAACCCCGCGCGCCAACGCGGATCGTATCGCCCGGTTCGATAAATCGGGCATGGCGTTCGGGCAGAACGATGCGCAGCAAAAAGTCATTGGCAGCGATGGTCGCAATGCTCTCGCCCGGCAGTACCACGCTACCTGTCGTCACAGACACCTTCAGAACACGACCATCCGCAGGCGCCAGCACCTGTCCTTCGCTCGCCTGCTGTTCTGCAACGAGGCGCTGCGACCGCGCAGACTTGAGTTCGTTTTCGGCAACATCGAATGCGGCCTTCAACTGATCGACTCGCGCCTGGGCCGTCACACCACGCCGACGCAGTTGTTCGGCGCGCTCGTAGTCCAGCTTTGCCGTTGCGACGCGAGATTCGAGGCCAAGGATTTGGGCATCGAGTGACTGGATGCGCAGCGCGATTTTTGGGTCGGCGACCACGGCGAGCAACTGGCCAGCTTTGACTTGCGCACCCTCATCGATCTTAAGCGCAACGACAGTGC
>JBPCXK010000599.1:0-3697 GCA_051008635.1 Gammaproteobacteria bacterium | reverse complement strand
CCAGAACCGGATTTTGAGTCCGGCGCGTCTACCAGTTCCGCCACCCCGGCAGGAGTGAAATCACGGACCTACGTTCGATTGATTTTCTGATTCGGTGGCAGCCGTGGTGCATTCCGCGGCTCACACTCCCCGGGCAGAACTCCCCGTTCAGCTTGCTGAACCAGCGTGCTCTTCTTTTTGCCGGTGTTGCCTGCGTTGGCAAAGATCCCAAGCATAGATGACAGCGACGAGTACACCGATCAGCACGAATGAAAGAAACAACCCACTCACTCCAGGTTCTCCAGTTGCCCCTGTTAGGGCCAGTTTATCACAGGGCCAGTTTTTCAATCACGCCGGCGACTGTCTACTGCTTGTCCGTAAAAAAACAATGCTCCAGCGAGCGATGTGCCAAAGAGCACAGGAAACACAGGGTCCAACCCCAGCTTGCTGGGCTCAACGAATGGCGCGACAACCACACCGGCGAGTATCAATTTTGCCACGTCGTACACGAACCGGGCGAGGTTTTCCTGTTGGTGCTTATAGGCCATTTGTCAGCTCAGAGATTGATGATAAATCACGGTCCTTTAAGAACGCTGTCGGGGTGCGGCCAAGTTTAACGCGAAACGCCCCCTTCGCAAGCGGCTCGCGAGGGCTCATCGATACTGATACCATCGCGCGCCATGCGCAAAAGCGACTTCGCCTATGAGTTGCCGGGCGAGCTCATTGCCCAACACCCTCTGCCCGAGCGCGGCGCCAGTCGCTTGTTGTGCCTGGACGGGGACAGCGGCGCTTTGGAGGATCTTCGATTCATCGATTTGCCAGCCAGGCTGCGCAGGAATGATCTGCTGGTGTTGAACGACACTCGCGTGGTACCCGCTCGTCTTTTTGGACGCAAGCAAAGCGGCGGAAAGATCGAGGTACTCATCGAGCGCGTGCTCGGCGAACACCGTGCGCTGGCCCAGATACGCGCCAGCAAGCCGCCGAGGCAGGGCAGTCGTTTGTTGCTCGAAGGCGGCATCGAGGCCGAAGTGGCCGAACGCAAGGGCGAGTTTTTCGTACTCGAGTTTCACAGCGAGCACACTGTTGCGGAGCTGATGCGACAGCATGGACACGTGCCCCTGCCACCGTATATCGATCGGGCGGACGAACCGCGGGACCGCGACCGCTACCAGACTGTTTACGCCCGCAACGCGGGCGCGGTGGCGGCGCCGACCGCGGGGCTGCACTTCGATGAGGGTATGCTGAGGCGGCTCGACGCCGCGGGTGTCGAGCATGTCTTTGTAACACTGCACGTCGGCGCGGGCACCTTTCAGCCGATGCGAACGGAGGATGTTCACCAGCATCGTATGCACGCCGAATACGCCGAGGTCAGCGCGCAGGCATGCGAGGCAGTGGAACAGTGTCGTGCGTGTGGCGGCCGCGTCGTGGCAATCGGCACCACAGCGGTCCGCAGTCTCGAAACAGCGGCCTGCGATGGCCGCTTGCAACCGTTCAGTGGCGACACGCGTTTGTTCATAACGCCGGGCTACCAATTCAAAATTGTCGACGCCCTGATTACGAATTTTCATTTGCCGGAATCCACACTGCTGATGCTCGTTTGCGCGTTCGGCGGTCATCAAAACGTGATCGACGCGTATCGGCACGCTGTTGCACAGCGTTACCGCTTCTACAGTTACGGCGACGCCATGTTCATCACGCGAGTCCTGGAACAATGAAATTCGAGTTGTTAGCGACCGAGGGCGCTGCGCGCAGAGGGCGCTTAAGTGTTCCGCGCGGCGTGGTCGAAACACCGGCCTTCATGCCTGTCGGCACTTACGGCACGGTAAAGGCCATGACACCCGAGGAGCTTGTGCACAGCGGCGCACAAATGATCCTCGGCAATACCTTTCATCTGATGCTGCGTCCGGGCACGGAGGTGATTCGTGCGCATGGCGACTTGCACGACTTCATGCATTGGCAGGGTCCGATTCTCACCGACTCCGGTGGCTTTCAGGTGTTCAGTCTCGCCGAGATGCGCAAGGTCAGCGAGGCGGGCGTACGGTTCCGCTCGCCGGTTAACGGCGATGAGATCTTTCTCGACCCCGAACGCTCCATGGCGGTGCAACGCGCGCTGGGCTCCGATGTCGTGATGGCGTTCGACGAATGCACGCCGTACCCGGCGACTGAAGACGAGGCGCGTGAATCCATGGCGCTGTCCATGCGCTGGGCGCGGCGCAGCAAGGACGCACACGAAGGCAATCAAGCGGCGCTGTTCGGCATCGTGCAGGGCGGCGTGTATCGTGATTTGCGCCTCGAAAGCGCAAGGGCGCTAACCGACATTGGTTTTGAGGGTTACGCCATCGGCGGTCTGGCCGTCGGCGAGACCGAAACCGAACGGCTGATGACGCTGGAGCATACGGTGCCGGAACTGCCGGCGGACAGGCCGCGCTATCTGATGGGTGTAGGCAAGCCCGAAGACATGGTCGCCGCGGTCGCGCGCGGTGTGGACATGTTCGACTGTGTGATACCGACCCGCAACGCCCGCACCGGCTTTTTGTACACAAGTAAAGGCTTGATTCGTATCAGAAATACCCGCTACAACGATGACACCCGTCCGCTGGATGAGGATTGTGGCTGTTATACTTGCCAGCACTATTCGCGGGCCTATCTGCGTCATCTGGACAAGTGCGGGGAGATCCTCGGCTCGCGTTTGAACACGATCCACAATCTGCACTACTACCAACAGCTCATGGCCGGGCTGCGCGCGGCAATCGAGGCAGGCGAGCTGGCCGGCTACACACAGGCGCTGCGCGCAAGCGCGTGACTCTGTGTCATAATACGCGCTTTTTAATCAGGGGCTTGCGGAGCGAGGGCATTGGCAATGAGTTTTTTGATCTCTGACGCGCTGGCGCAGGGAGGGGCGCCGGGCGGTGGCGGTATCGAGTTACTGTTCATGGTCGGCATATTTTTCGTGATCATGTATTTCATGATCATCCGCCCACAGCAAAAGCGCGCAAAGGAACACAAGACGCTGGTCGAATCACTGTCCAGGGGCGACGAAGTCGTCACCTCCGGCGGACTGATCGGCAAGATTACGAACGTGGACGACAACTTTGTCCAGCTGGAAGTGTCGAGCGGTGTTGACGTCAAGATGCAAAGGGTCGCCGTCACCACCGTCATGCCCAAAGGCACGTTGAAGGAAGAAAAGGCCAAGAGCGAGAAGGCGAAAGGCGGCAAGGCCAAGAACGAGAAGATCGAAAACGAGAAGACCGAAAACGGCGATAGTTAACGGCGATAGCTAAAGTAGTCCATGCTCAACCGGTATCCGTTCTGGAAAAATCTGCTCATCGTTATCGTCCTGTTTATCGGGGCGCTTTACGCTTTACCTAATCTGTACCCGAAAGATCCGGCCGTGCAGGTCTCGAGCACGACCGGCGAAATCGACCCCGGCACGCAGGGGCGTATCGAAAAAGCGCTCGAAGACGAGGGCATTGCTCACGAGCCCGTAGAGCAGGAAGGCGACAAGCTGTTGATCCGGCTTACAGACGAGGAGACTCAGCTCAAGGCTGCCGATGCGCTGAAACTCGCTCTGAGCTCACGCAACGTTGTTGCGCTCAATCTCGCTCACTCGACGCCGGGGTGGCTGCGGTTCGTCAACGCCCTGCCCATGAATCTGGGTCTGGACCTGCGTGGGGGCGTGTACTTTTTGCTCGAAGTCGATATGGACGCTGCCGTCACG
>JBPCXK010000598.1:0-3662 GCA_051008635.1 Gammaproteobacteria bacterium | reverse complement strand
GGGCTGCTGTGCAGCGCCCTCCTGCTCAGCGGATGTTCTCAGTACGGTGAAGACGATGGCATTTCGCAAACCACGATCCGGTTGGGCTCGGTGCTCGCGCTGCGCGGCCCGGCCAAGGGACTTGGCACAAACATGCGCGACGGTATGCTGGCAGCGCTGGACGGTCGCAAGGTGGGTGGACGCACCGTGCGGTTGGTCTCCAAGAATGACTACTACGAGCCCGACACCGCCGCTGCCGAAACGCGTTCGCTGATCGATTCCAGCATCATGCTGATGGTCGGCAACGTCGGCACACCTACCGCAAAGGTCACATTGCCGATCCTCAAGGACGCAAGCGTCCCGGCAGTGGGTTTCTTCACGGGAGCCGGCATTCTGCGCCCGGGGAGCGGTGGTCCGATTCTCAACTTTCGCGCCAGTTACAAGGAAGAAGTTGCCGCGGTGATCGAGGCGGCGGTCAGCCAGGGCATTCGCAGCAGTGAAATTTGCGCCTATGTGCAGAATGATTCGTACGGCATGGCCGGGCTGGCCGGCATCAAGGACGCGATGACGCGCGCCAACGCGCCTGCACGGATCATCAAGAGCTACGATCAGATACTGGGAATGGTGACCATCAATCCGCCGCGCAACGACATCGGGCCGGTCGGCGTCTACACCCGTAACACCCACAACATCCTGGACGGATATCAGTCGCTCAAGAACTGGGAGATTCGAACCCGCACACGCTGCCGGCTCATTGTTACGGTGGGCGCATACGCTAACATTGCGAACTTCATTCGCCACGCAGCCGAAAACGAGCGCTGGATCGTCTCGGTCGTGTCGTTTACCGGCGCCGACAACCTTGCCGGATCGCTCGCCGAATTCGGTACCACCAGGCGAGTGCTCATGACGCAGGTCGTGCCGCTGCTGGACTCCGATATGCCAATTGTCCGCGAGGCCAAACAACAGCTCGGCGACAACTTCGGCTTTGTATCGCTGGAAGGCTATGTCGTCGGAAAGATGATTTTACGTTTGCTGCAGGGTACCGAGCCGCCACTCACCAGGGAGCGCTTCATTCAAACCGCGCGTAGTGCACGCTTCAACCTCGGCGGCCTCGCTATCGATTTCACCCGCGATAGCAACCAGGGGTCAGATCTCGTCGTGCTGAGCCACCTCAGAGAGTCAGGTTGGCAGGAGATGAACGACCGGGTCTGGCGATCCATGATCCAGGAGTGACAGATGAAAAACGTCAGTGTCGCCACGAAACTGCTTGTGCCCATCGGGGCCAGCATCCTGCTCGTGCTCATTCTTTACGCGCTTGCTACGTTTATCCAGACCCGTAGTGGTTGGCAGGGATCCCTCGACCTGATCGTCAACTCGTTCGATGAGTCGCTTAGCAAGGAAGAGGAGTTGCTGTGGGGTATCGAGGAAGAGTCGATTGAAACGGTTGGCGCCCTGCTGGCGAGCATTGCCGTTGCGCCGCTCGAGAACCAGGAACTGGGCGTACTGCAACGGATCGCCGGACGCGCCACCCAGATCCCCGGTATCGCGTTTGTGGATTTCCTCGACCCCACGGGCGTCAGCATGGTACCCGCAGCCGTCCCCAGACCACCCAGCGATTTTCTCACCGTAACGAACGTTTTTGGCGCCACCGGACTACTCGGATTCGTGGAGATCGGCGCCGACACTACCGGCATCAACACGGCGATCTCCGAAGCGAGGGACATCACCGCATCGCTGATCTCCGCCGAGCGTGTGCGCTACGAGGATTCCATCAGGGCTTTGGTGATCAACTCCGTCGTCGCCTCGCTGGTGGCCGCGAGCGTGCTGTTCCTGATCATTCAGCACCTGAGTCGCCGGATCATCGTGCAGCCCATCAGGCGAATCATCGACGTGCTCGCCGCCATGGAGAAGCAGGGCGACTACAACGCGCGCGTGGAGGTTGTCAGCGGTGATGAACTCGGCCAGACAGCCGTCGCGATCAACACCGCTCTGGAATTCCTTGACGATCAGAATCAACGACTCAACAACTCGGTGATTCAGCTGCTCGACGCCACAGCGCAGCTCAGTAAACGCGACCTCACCGTGAGCATACCCGTGACAGAGGACGTGACCGGGCCGATCGCTGACGCGCTGAATCTCCTGACCGAGGAAACGAGCCAGGTCTTGAGGCGTGTGAGCGGCATTGCCGAGGAAGTCGCCCGGGCGTCTCACAGCGTACGCTCGCAAGGCGACAACGTCTCGCGGGTGGCGCAGGCCGAACGTGAGAACGTGAAAGCGACATCAATCGCACTCACGCGGGCATGGGAGACCATGGCGCAGATCACAAAACTTGCCGAAACCTGCAACCAAACAGCCAAGCACGTCACCGCAACCACAAACACGGCGCTGGTGTCGGTAAACAGCACCATGGAGGGCATGTTGGCTATTCGCGGGACGATTCAGGAAACAGGCAAACGCATCAAGCGCCTGGGTGAGCGTTCACAGGAGATCAACAGCATCGTTGACATCATCAACAACATTGCCGAACGCACTCACGTGCTGGCGCTCAACGCCAATATGCAGGCCGCCACGGCCGGCGAAGCCGGCCGTGGCTTCGCTGTGGTCGCCGAGGAAGTCCAGCGTCTGGCGGCAAGCTCGCGCGATTCCACATCCCAGATCGCCACGCTGGTCAAGAACATTCAGATCGAAACCTCCGACACCATGGCAACCATGAACCGTTCCACTGCCGAGGTGGCCGAACAGTCCAAGGTTGCCGAACAGGCGGGACGCCAGATGAAGGAGACACAGCAGTCCACCAGCACGCTGGCCGACGCGGTGGGCCAGATCTACGTGGGTTCTATGAGGCAGGCCAAGGTCAGTGCGGATCTGTTGAAACGCGCTCAAGATATTCGGCAGAGCTCCCAGCAAACCTCGAAGCAGCTCGAAGAGCAAAATCGACAAACCAATCAATTGGTGCAGTTCTCCCGTGATCTGCTGGAATCAATTCGGGTCTTCAAACTGTCTGCAAAGCCGGCCCGCTCAGAGACCAGGCGGATGCCGCCCGACCCGGGCGACGACGATGCGCCTCAAACAGCTTCCGATCATGGGCGATCCGAGTCTGGTAGCTCGCCAGTCGTGACGGCACTCACGGGCTGAGAATCGAGGGTAAGCAGGGCTGATCGGAGCCGGAGTGAGAGAGGCCTTCCGCGCGTTGAATGCCGAGCGACTGGGATAGAAAGTTTCGAAGATTCGGTCGCACTGAATTCGACCCCGTTTCGTTCAAAGATTTTACAGACACCCTATTAAATGTGTCTCATACTTTTACACTTCTCCATCGAATTGACGTCGTCTTTTATCAGTAGTGCTCGCATCCGTTTTTCATTTGCCTTACAAGCTAAAAACAGGGCAATATACTGACATCACCATTGGGGAAGACAGCATTCGGGTGCGCGATGACACTGACCGACTAACACTGTTGCACGGATAACCGTCACAGCCAACCAAGCAAAATATATTGACACCCTTTGGGAGAACAGCTATGGAAGGCCCCGAAACATTTAGTGTCGCCCTGTTCGGCTTCTCGGCAACGGAACGCATGGCGTTGGCGAGCATCTTCAAACTGGCCTCGTCACGGCCGCGCCGCTACGAGGTGTACGCAGGAAGCCACAAACATCGCGGCCACCTTTATATCGTCGACTTCGACG
>JBPCXK010000597.1:0-3781 GCA_051008635.1 Gammaproteobacteria bacterium | reverse complement strand
CGACAGTGATCGATCTCGAATGCCAGGCGACTGCTTTGCTGGCGCATGCGATGGCAGGGCTCGGCGATCCCTTCGCGCTGGCGGCGTTCTGTTCGAACTGCCGGGACGAAGTGCGTTACTACCGAATCAAGGATTTCGATACACCCTATGGTGAATTGCCACACTCTTATCTGGCCGGGTTCAAAGGCAGCTATTCTACCCGTATGGGCGCTGCGATGCGGCATGCTGCCTCGGATCTGAAACAGCGACTGACACATCGGCGCCTGTTGTTGATTGTCACGGATGGCGAACCGTCGGACATCGACATTACCGACAAGAACTACCTGGTCGAGGATGCAAGGCACACCGTCCACGCGCTGGCGCACGAAGGCATAGATGTATTCTGTGTTGGACTGGATTCCGGCGGCGACAGTTATCTGACGCGAATTTTCGGGCGGCGCAACGTCGTGCAGATCGATCGCGTGGAATCACTGCCCGAACGGTTGCCGATGCTCTATTTCAGGCTGACGGCGTAAGCCGGCCGGCGCACCAGATCCGCAAGAAGAGGGTTAAAACATGGCAGGGTGGCGGGAAGTCGCAAACAAGCGCATCGCGGAGCAGTCGGATAGCGGGAGTGTGCGCCCGGACGATATGCCACTGTATTACGACGTTCATGTCTTTTGTTGCGTGAATGAGCGGCCACCCAAGCATCGTCGCGGATGTTGCTCAGAGAAAAATTCACAACTGCTTTGCGACTACATGTGCCGGCATACCATGGCGTTGGGCCTGCGCGGGATTAGAGTGAATCATGCCGGATGCCTCAACCGCTGCGAAATGGGGCCGGTGATGGTGATCTACCCCGAGGGGGTCTGGTATTCCTATTCGAGTGAAAACGATATCGACGAGATCGTGCGTCGCCACATCATCGGTGGAAAGCTGGTCGAACGACTGTTGCTGCGCCCGGATCAAGGACCACGGCACTGATGGCCAACCGACTCGTTCGCGAAACAAGCCCCTATCTGTTGCTGCACAAAGATAATCCCGTGGATTGGCATCCATGGGACGAGCAAGCGCTGAGTGCGGCCAGGCAGTCCGGCAAACCGGTCTTGTTGTCCATCGGCTATTCGGCTTGCCATTGGTGTCACGTGATGGCGCACGAAAGCTTCGAGGACGAGGCCACTGCGACGCTGATGAACGATCTGTTCGTCAACATCAAGGTGGATCGGGAGGAGCGGCCGGATCTCGACGCTATTTACCAATCCGCGTTGGCCAACCTGGGCAAGCAACGTGGTTGGCCGCTGACCATGTTTTTGACCCCTTCGGCTCAACCGTTCGCCGGCGGCACTTATTATCCTCCCACGGCACGTCAGGGTGTGCCCGCTTTTAGCGATATCCTGCAAGCGAATGCAGATGCTCATGCCAACGATCCGCGGGGCTGCGCCGACTCTGCGGCCAGGCGGATCGCGGAGCTCGAGCTCGATGCGTGCGCAAGCGGCCGTGACAGCGGCAACATTACCGTCGAGTTCACGAACCACGTAGCAAGCACGATCCTCGATGGTATGGACGTCGTTTACGGGGGCCTGGGCACCGGGGCAAAGTTCCCTCAGCCGATGCTGCTGGAGTTGCTGCTGCGCGCGTATCACCGCACCGGGCATGCCCCGTATCGCGACATGGTGGTGCTCACCGCGGAACAGATGTGCTTGGGCGGTATCTACGATCATCTGGGTGGTGGATTCGCCCGTTATTCGGTCGATGACCGTTGGCTGGCGCCGCATTTCGAGAAGATGCTCTACGACAATGCGCTGATCGTGTCTGTGCTCGTACAGCTTTGGCGGAGTACCAAGCAGCCATTGTTTCACGATCGCATCCATCAAACCGTGGCGTGGATGTTACGCGAAATGCAAACCGACGAGGGTGGGTTTGCGTCCAGTCTGGCAGCCGACAGCGAGGGCTATGGCGAGACAGACGCGGGCGAAGGTGCGTTCTACGTCTGGGATGAAGCGCAGATCGACGCGGCGCTCGGAGAAGACAGCGCATGGTTCTTCAAAACGTATTACGACGTATGTGGCGGCGGCAACTGGCAAGGCAAAACGATACTCAACAGAACCGACAACCCGCCCAGTGACGAATGGGAAGACGAGGACGAATTGGCGGCGCTGAGAGAAAAGTTGTTTGTCGCCCGCGAGGCGCGCCCGCGGCCGCAGCGCGACGACAAGATTCTCGCCGACTGGAACGGCCTGGCGATAGCAGCGCTCGCAGACGCTGGCTCAACCTTTGGTGTCGACGAGTGGATGGATACAGCGGTCTCGGCCTATGCTTTCGTTTGCCGCACGATGAGTGAAGGTAATTCGCTCAGACATGCTTATCGCGCTGGCAAGTGCACACCGATCGCAGTTCTCGACGACTACGCCAACATGGCGCACGCCGCGGTGCGGCTATACGAGTTGACCGGCGACTTCGGCTATCTGCAACAAGCCAGGACGTGGGTAGCAGTTACCGATACGCATTACTGGGATGCAAAGGCCGGCGGTTATTTCTATACGGCCGACGATGCCACATCGATGGTGACCAGGACCAGGACGGCGACTGAAACTGCCACACCATCTGGCAATGGCATGATGGTCGGCGTTCTGGCGCGGCTGTACGCGCTGACAGGGGTAGATTCATACAGACAGCGCGCCGAGGATACGGTAGCCGCTTTCGGCGCCGATTCACATGCCAACTATGTCGGTATGGCGAGCCTGATCAATCACAGCGAATTGCTGCGCGACATGATGCAGATTGTCATTCTGGGTCAGCCCGGGCAAGAGGGTACACGGCTACTGGCGCAAATCGTAAACGAAACCGCAGTGCCCAACAGCGTGTTACTGAACTTGCCGCCCGACGCGGTGCTGCCGACCGGGCATCCCGCTAGGGGCAAAACTCTCGTTGATGACCGGCCAACGGTCTACCTGTGCCAGGGCAGCACCTGCCACAGCCCGATCACCGATCCGACGTTGTTGCAGGCGTCACTACAGACACTGCGCTCTACTGGCACGTAAGTACGTGCTGGTTGACAGCGGAGAACCGACACGGACCTCTACGAACATGCCCTGACCGATGTGTTCTACGCATTTCTGCAACAGGATCCGCAGCTGTTGCGCGAAATCGAGAATTTTGGCAGTGACGTGGAGGTTCGCGACGGGGCCCTGGTGTTTACGATCCCGGCGTTGTTCGAGTTTGCGTGCAGGTCACTCGAGAGGTGCACGGGTGAAACCGTAGCAAGCGATCGCGACAGCTATCTGCACTTTCGCAAATCCCTCTATGACAATCCCACCAACAGCATGCTGAGAAAATGGGGCGGTTTCGTAGAGGTTGCGTCCGTCAACACTGACCACGATCTCAGCAAGTACAAGCTGATCCACGGTGTTTCTCAGTCCGCCAAGTGAGAGTATGATCGGATGCTCGACACAGGCCGCTACATGCGCGGGGGTTACAGCGTATGACGATTAACGAAACGAAGCGGGAAGTTCAGGCGCTCTATCGGGACTGGCCAGACCGTGGACAGGAGTCTCTCGATGGATTGGCGTTCTACGGTTGGCTACGAGACACGGCGCCGGATGTTTTTCGCGAAGGAAAATTTGGCGCGGAACGCACTCCGTATCAGGTAATCAAAAGCTGGATTGCCGACTGGGAGAAGTTACACGTCGTATAACCTCAGCACCTTGCAGGAGCGGCTTCAGCCACGATTGGGGTCGCAGAGAGTGGTGACCCCGCAATAGGCGATCTACGTCCGCGAATCTTCCCGGTCTCGATCCCAAAC
>JBPCXK010000596.1:0-14140 GCA_051008635.1 Gammaproteobacteria bacterium | reverse complement strand
GTGTTACACACCGCGCCGCCACTCGGCATGTATTTGATTTCGGGATCCTGCCCGAGATTGCCGACCAGAATTACCTTGTTTACCCCTCTTGCCATTGCTGCAGCCCCCGACTATTTGATGCGTGTTTCGCCTGAATTCACAAGTATACAACGAGCGTGGCCTGTCCTCGCGGGATAAAGGCGCTGCGGGTGTGACAAGTTGTTAAAAGTGTCAATTCTTCACTCCCCGTCCCGTGACTGCACCGTCGAGCGCATCACCGTCAGCCGGGAAACCGTGCGGCGATCATCCGGTACCCGGAAGCCGCTGGTGAAAACCTGGATCCGGGATAAACCCCCCGGATTAAAGTCCGGGGTGACGAGAAGCCTGGTGTGAGGGCGGCTTCGGAAGGGTGTTGCAAAACGATCTTGTAGGGTGGTGGGCGCTGGCGAGCCTGCCAGCTCACGTCGTCGAGTCCATTGGTGCGGTTCGCCTGCAATCTCGCTCCGCCGCGGAGGCCCCCTGCCGGTGAGCTGCGCGACACTTTGCCACCAAGGGACTCATCGGCGTATATTAGTCGGTTTAATCCTCCGCCGGGCAATTGATGCAGACCATCCAGATTCGCGGGGCGCGGACGCATAATCTCCAGAACATCGATCTCGATCTGCCGCGCGGCAAGCTGATCGTCATTACCGGACTGTCCGGCTCGGGCAAGTCGTCGCTTGCCTTCGACACCATTTTTGCCGAGGGGCAGCGGCGTTATGTCGAGTCGCTGTCCGCGTATGCACGCCAGTTTCTGGCGATGATGGAAAAACCCGATGTCGACCATATCGAAGGTTTGTCGCCGGCCATTTCCATAGAGCAGAAGACGACCTCGCACAACCCGCGCTCTACAGTCGGCACGATCACCGAGGTCTACGACTACCTCCGATTACTGTTCGCGCGCGTGGGCGTGCCGCGCTGTCCGGATCACGACCTCGAATTGCATGCGCAAACCGTGAGTCAGATGGTCGATCAGGTGATGGCGCTGCCGGAAGGCTCACGCTTGATGCTGCTGGCGCCGGTAATTGATGGGCGCAAGGGCGAGCATGCGCGGGTGCTCGACAATTTGCGGGCGCAGGGCTTCATCCGCGCGCGTATCGACGGCCAGGTCATGGATCTCGATGAAGCGCAAAGCCTCGACAAGCGCAGGAAACATACAATCGAGGCGGTCGTCGACCGGTTCAAGGTGCGCAAGAGTCAGGAGCTGCGGCTCGCAGAGTCGTTCGAGACGGCGCTGCGCCTTGCCGATGACATTGCGGTGGTGAGTTTCATGGACGATGCACAAAGCGCGGACCTCGTGTTCTCCGCGCGCTTTGCCTGCAATGTCTGTGGCTACAGCATCACCGAGCTGGAACCGCGGTTGTTTTCGTTCAACAGTCCGGTTGGTGCGTGTCCTGCTTGCGACGGCCTGGGCGCAAACCAGTTCTTCGATCCCGAACGCGTCATTGCCAATCACGAGCTCAGCCTCGCAGGCGGGGCGGTGCGCGGCTGGGATCGGCGTAACGCCTATTATTTCCAGTTGATTCAATCACTTGCGCGTCACTACAATTTCGACATCGAGGCGCCTTTCAAAGAGCTCGATCCGGAAATCAAGGACGTCATCCTTTACGGCAGCAAGAACGAGATCATCGAGTTCAGTTATCTCAACGACCGCGGCCACAGCTACACACGCTCGCAGGAGTTCGAGGGGATCATTCCGAACATGGAACGGCGTCACCGCGACACGGAGTCCACCACGGTGCGCGAAGAGCTGGCCAAGTACCTGTCTTCGCAACCCTGCCCGAAATGCAAGGGCACACGCCTGAACGTGCAGGCGCGACATGTTTTTATCGGCGACAAGGTATTGCCGGATCTGACTCGATTGCCGATCGGCGAAGCCCTCGACTACTTCGATCGGTTGCATCTTGAGGGACACCGCGGCGAGATCGCGGAGAAAATCGTCAAGGAGATTGCTCAGCGCTTGCGCTTTCTGGTGAATGTCGGGCTTGACTATTTGTCCCTCGATCGCAGCGCGGAGACGCTCTCGGGTGGCGAGGCGCAACGTATTCGTCTTGCAAGCCAGATTGGCGCAGGGCTGGTGGGCGTGATGTACATACTCGACGAGCCGTCCATCGGCCTTCACCAGCGCGACAACCGGCGCTTGCTCGACACGCTGGTTCACCTGCGCGAGCTTGGCAATACGGTGATTGTCGTCGAACATGATGAAGAAGCCATTCGCAGCGCCGACTATGTCGTGGACATTGGTCCGGGCGCGGGTGTGCATGGCGGCATGATCGTCGCCCAGGGCGCGCCGCAGGACATCGTCTCAAACGCGGCATCGCTGACGGGGCAGTTCCTTGCCGGCAACCGCAAGATCGCCATTCCACCGCTGCGCACCTCGCCCAATCCTAAAAGGATGCTCAGCATCATTGGCGCCTCGGGTAACAATCTTGCCGATATCGATGTGGATATCCCGGTCGGTCTGTTCACTTGTGTCACGGGCGTGTCCGGCTCGGGCAAATCCACACTCATCAACGATACGCTGTATCGCTACATGGCGAGGGAGCTGAACAAGGCCAATACCGATCCCGCCGCGTTCCGCGAGATTAACGGGCTGGAGCTGTTCGACAAGGTCGTGGACATCGATCAGAGCCCCATTGGGCGCACGCCGCGCTCGAATCCCGCGACCTATGCCGGGCTGTTCACACCCATTCGTGAGTTGTTTGCGAGCACGCCTGAGGCGCGCTCGCGCGGTTACGCACCCGGACGCTTCAGCTTCAATGTCAAGGGCGGGCGCTGTGAGGCATGTCAGGGAGACGGCGTCATCAAGGTGGAAATGCACTTTCTGCCTGACGTGTACGTGTCCTGCGATGTCTGCAGGGGCAAACGCTACAACCGCGAGACACTGGATATTCGCTACAAAGGCAAAAACATCTATGACGTGCTGCAGCTTACGGTGGAAGACGCGCTGGGATTCTTTCGCGCGATACCGGCGGTATTCCGTAAGCTCGAGACCCTGCACGATGTCGGCCTGAGCTACATCCGGCTCGGGCAAAGCGCGACGACCTTGTCGGGTGGGGAGGCGCAGCGCGTAAAACTATCGCGCGAGCTCTCCAAACGAGACACCGGCAACACGCTCTACATTCTGGATGAGCCGACCACCGGGCTGCACTTCCACGACGTCGAGCAACTACTGCGGGTGCTGCATCGCCTGCGCGATCACGGCAACACGGTCGTCGTGATCGAGCACAATCTCGAGGTGATCAAAACCTCAGACTGGATCATCGACATGGGGCCTGAAGGGGGTAATGGAGGGGGACGCATTGTGGCCACGGGGACACCGGAAGACGTCACGGCGGTCGATGAGTCGTATACGGGGCAGTTTCTGCGCGGGGTGCTCGATGGCGTTGTCGATGGCGAGAAGCGGCGGGCCTGACGTCAAACCCCGTTCCTCTTCGGGCACCGCGTCATTGGAATTTATTGACGGTGCGTATCGCTCCGCTCAATCCACCTTACAAAGCGGCAGGGTGGGTCGAGCGGAGCGATACGCACCATAATCAGACATGCGGCGCAATACGCTTCGCTATTGCGCCCTACCCGCCGTGATCACCGCAAGGGACGCTCAAGTCACCAGACTGAAGCGGTCGCCAACCTCGAGCCCAAGCGCAGTTGCTGCACTGCCCCGGTTGACGGCAATTTCCACCAGACCATTCGCGTTTTTGTACCAGAAGATTTCATTTTGGCGGGCTTGCGAGAATACATGTCGGTACCTGATGACTTTTTGCTTGATCGCCAGTGGCATGCGGGGGTCCAGCGTTGATGCACGTGTGCCGGTAATGGCGTTGCCGTAGTGATCGATGTAGACGATCTGGCGCAGGTCGTCCGGCCAGTCGCAATGCGTGTCGTCGAGGTTGGCGACGGGTCGCATCTGCGGCTGCTTGCCTAACGCGAGTTGAGCGGCCACGGGCGCGAACAAATCGCGACCGTGGAAACTGGCTGACAGTCGCCGTGGCTGCAGCGTGATTTCCCACGCGCGGGAATTGGCGTCACGCCCGGCGATTACGTTGAAGAGCCCGTTGTCCGGGCCGACGAACCAGCGCCCATCAGCCTGAACGACCACGGGCCGCCGGCTGGAGCCGACACCGGGGTCGACTACGCACAGAAAGACGCTCCCGGATGGAAATTCTTCGCGGTACGCCGCCAGCAGATACGCTGACGCGCGCGCGTTGAAGGTGGGCGCATCGGCGAACAGATTCACTACCGGAACGGTTGGCGCATGTTGTAGCAGTGTCGCGCGTAATTGTCCAATATAGGGGCCGGTCTGACCGAAGTCGGTGAACAGGACAATCATGCGGCAAGTTGTTGATGGTGGGTATCGCCGCGCTCAACCCACCCTGCCATCAATGTGCGGTTACGATTCGCTGGCGGCCTCTTCGGCGCGGTCTACGAGCTCTACGAACGCCATGGGTGCATTGTCGCCGGGGCGGAAACCGCATTTGAGGATGCGCAGGTAGCCGCCGGGACGGTCCTTGAAGCGCGGCCCGAGTTCCGTGAACAGCTTGCCGACGGCATGCTTGTCGCGCAGTCGCGCGAATGCCGTGCGCCGCCGCGCGACGCTGTCCTGCTTGGCAAGCGTGATCAGGGGCTCTGCAACCCGCCGCAGCTCTTTTGCTTTCGGCAAGGTTGTCTTGATGGCTTCGTGCCGGAACAACGAGGCCGCCATGTTGCTGAACATGGCCTTGCGATGGCTGCTGTTGCGGTTGAGCTGGCGGCCGCTATGACGGTGGCGCATGGGAGTTCCTTTTGTCTGGACAAATACGTAGCGCTCAGACCGTCGGTTTTTTTGGATCGGCCAGATGCGGAGGCGGCCAGTTCTCCAGGCGCATGCCGAGCGACAGGCCGTGTGTGGCAAGGATGTCCTTGATTTCCGTCAGCGACTTTTTGCCAAGATTCGGCGTTTTCAGCAGCTCCACCTCGGTGCGCTGAATCAGGTCGCCGATAAAATGGATGTTCTCCGCCTTCAGACAGTTCGCCGAACGAACGGTGAGCTCGAGGTCGTCGACCGGCCGCAGCAGGATCGGATCGATCTCGGAGGTTGCGCTGTCGGGCTCGGCCTGCTCGTCGCCCTTGAGATCGACGAACACCGCGAGCTGCGACTGCAGAATGTTGGCCGCCTGACGCACCGTGTCTTCTGGATCGACAGTGCCGTTGGTCTCCAGCTCGATGATCAGCTTGTCCAGGTCGGTGCGCTGCTCGACGCGGGCGCTTTCGACATTGTAGGCAACCCGCCGTACCGGGCTGAAACTCGCATCCAGGAGCAGGCCGCCGACAGAGCGATTCTCGTCCATGCGGCGAACAGCAGCTGGCTCGTAGCCGCGGCCTTTCGCCATCTTGAGCGTCATGTTCAGCTCACCCTGTTTGGTCAGGTGGGCGATGAGATGATCAGGGTTGGCAATTTCGATATCGTGATCCACGGCAATATCCGCGGCAGTGACTTCGCCCGGGCCCTTCTTGCTCAGGGATAGGGTAGCCTCGTTGCGATTGTGCATGCGCACCGCCACACCCTTGAGGTTGAGCAGAATATCGACAACGTCTTCCTGCACGCCCTCGATGG
Source organism: Gammaproteobacteria bacterium (assembly GCA_051008635.1). Classification (GTDB taxonomy): domain Bacteria; phylum Pseudomonadota; class Gammaproteobacteria; order JBPCXK01; family JBPCXK01; genus JBPCXK01. The sequence continues at coordinate 8,529 of JBPCXK010000596.1, read as the reverse complement.
TCGTGTATTCGTGAAGCACGCCGTCGATGCTCACCTCGACGATCGCGCAGCCCGGGATCGAAGACAACAGTATGCGCCGTAACGCGTTACCGAGTGTATGGCCGAAACCACGCTCGAGCGGCTCGAGCACGATCTTGGCATGTGTTCCGGTAACGGCCTGGACTTCGACCAGTCTGGGCTTGAGGAGATCAGTCGCTGCACTCATTAAAAAAACCTCGTTAGCTAACCTTGGAGTAAAGCTCCACTACCAGCGATTCGTTGATATCGGGTGGCAGTTCGGCGCGATCAGGCACGGCTTTGAAAACACCTTCCATCTTGCCGGTATCGACCTCGACCCAGTCGGGGAAGCCGTACTGCTCGGCGATGTTGAGCGCGTCCTGTATGCGCAATTGCTTTCGGGATTGCTCGCGCACGGCGAGCACGTCGTTGGGCCTGACCTGATACGACGCAATGTTGACCGACTGCCCGTTGACCGTAATGGCCTTGTGGCTCACCAGTTGGCGCGCCTCCGAGCGTGTACTGCCGAAACCCATCCGGTAGACCACATTGTCCAGGCGCGATTCCAGCAACCGGAGCAGGTTCTCACCGGTCGAACCTTTGCCCTTGGATGCCGACTTGTAGTAGTTGCGGAACTGGCGTTCGAGCACGCCGTAGATACGGCGCAGCTTCTGCTTTTCGCGCAACTGCAGACCGTAGTCGGAAAGACGTGTGCGCCGATCGCCGTGCTGACCGGGCGGGCGCTCGAGCTTGCACTTCGAATCGAGCGGCCGCGCGCGGCTTTTGTGCATCAGGTCGGTGCCTTCGCGCCGGCTCAGCTTGCATTTGGGCCCCAGATATCTTGCCATGTTCTAGTTCTCCGGACTCAGACCCGGCGCCGCTTGGGCGGGCGGCAGCCGTTGTGCGGGATGGGGGTCACGTCCGTGATGTTGGTGATCTTGAACCCCACCGCATTCAATGCGCGCACGGCCGACTCGCGCCCCGGGCCCGGCCCTTTGACCATGACCTCCAGGGTCTTCATACCGAACTCGGTCGCCGTCGTGCCAGCCTTTTCCGCCGCCACCTGCGCTGCGAACGGTGTGCTTTTGCGCGAACCGCGAAACCCGGAACCGCCCGCAGTTGCCCAGCACAGCGTGTTGCCCTGCCGGTCGGTGATTGTGACGATGGTGTTGTTGAACGATGCATTCACGTGCGCAACACCGTCGGTGACGGTCTTTTTGATCTTCTTGCGCGTGCGAGTCGGTGATTTGGCCATAATGAGGTTCTTTTGAGGGAATCGTTTATTTGCGAATTGGGCGGCGCGGACCCTTGCGGGTGCGAGCGTTCGTGCGGGTGCGTTGCCCGCGCAGCGGCAGGCCGCGCCTGTGGCGCATCCCGCGGTACGTGCCCAGATCCATCAGGCGCTTGATGTTCATGGTCACCTCCCGCCGCAAGTCGCCCTCTACGCCGTATTTGTTGAGCTCGGCGCGCAGTTTGTCGACCTCGGCCTCGGTGAGATCCTTGATCTTCGCGGCCGGTGCGATGTCCGCGTCAGCGCAGATTTTTCTGGCACGCGTCGAACCCACGCCATAAATCGCAGTCAGCGCGATAACCGTATGTTTGTGCTCCGGGACGTTGATCCCCGCAATACGAGCCATGTGTCAACCCTGCCTTTGCTTGTGCCGCGGATCCGTGCAGATCACGCGCACTACACCCTTGCGGCGGATGATCTTGCAGTTACGGCACATTTTTTTGACTGATGCGCGAACTTTCATGAGTATCTATTCCGTTGTGTTCCTTTGTGGGACCTCGGCTCAGCGTACGACGCCCGATCTGCCGACGTTCTTCAGGTTGGCCTTCTTCATCAGACCTTCGTACTGGTGCGACATGAGCTGCGCCTGCACCTGCGCCATAAAGTCCATGACCACCACTACGATAATCAACAACGACGTCCCGCCGAAGTAAAACGGTACGTTCCACCCCAGAATCAAAAACTCCGGCATTAAACACACACCGGTGATGTAAATGGCGCCGACCGCCGTGAGACGCGTCATCACGCTGTCAATGTATTTCCCGGTTTGCTCACCGGGGCGAATCCCCGGGATGAAAGCGCCGGCGCGCTTGAGGTTATCCGCCGTCTCGCGCGAGTTGAACACGATCGCGGTGTAGAAAAAGCAGAAAAAGATGATCGCCGCGGCATAAAAAAGCACGTAAAGCGGCTGCCCCGGGCCGAGTGTTGTGGATAGGTCTTGCAGCCACCCCATGCCCTCGGCGCGGCCGAACCACTGCCCCAACGTTGCCGGAAACAAAATGATGCTGGAGGCGAAGATCGGCGGTATCACACCCGACATGTTGAGCTTCAGTGGCAGGTGGCTGGACTGCGCCGCATACATCTTGCGCCCCTGCTGGCGCTTGGCGTAGTTGACGGTAATACGCCGCTGTCCGCGCTCGACGAACACAACAAATCCGGTGACGACTATCGCCAGCCCGAACAGCAAGATGACCAGCGCCGGCGACAGCTCGCCTGTGCGGGCCAGCTCCAGCGTCCCGCCGATCGCCGACGGCAGACCCGCGACGATGCCAGCGAAAATGATCATCGATATGCCGTTACCGATACCGCGCTCGGTGATCTGCTCACCCAGCCACATCAAAAACATGGTGCCTGTTACCAGGCTCACCGTCGCGGTAAAGATGAAACCGATACCCGGCGCAATCGCGACACCCTGGTTTTGCAACGCAATCGACACGCCGATCGCCTGAAAGGTCGCCAGGCCAACCGTGCCGTAACGCGTGTACTGCGTGATCTTGCGCCGCCCGGATTCGCCCTCTTTTTTGAGCTGCTCCAGCTTCGGCACCACGGCTGTCATGAGCTGCATGATGATCGATGCCGAGATATACGGCATGATCCCGAGCGCGAAGATGCTCAGCCGCTCCAGCGCGCCGCCCGAGAACATGTTGAACATCGCGAGGATGGTGCCGCTTTGCTGATCGAAGAATTGCGCCATCGCCTGCGGGTCGATGCCGGGCACTGGAATGAACGTGCCGATGCGAAACACGATCAACGCGCCGACGACAAACAGCAAACGCTGCCGCAGCTCGGAAATCTTACCGAGGCCGCTTAACGATCCTGCAACTGTGGAACTGGCTGTTGCCATAGACTACAACTTAATCCTGTTTAATCCGAATGGACTTACTTTGATCGGGCGCTTGCTCTCGCAGGTTGGCGCTGAGCGCAGTGACGGCCAACGGCCAGGCGCCCGAAGAAACCGCCGCATGTTGGGCCTCGCTGCGCTCAACCCAACCTACTGTACTGGCTGTTGCCATTGACTAAACGTTATTCCTCTATCTTGCCGCCGGCGGCTTCCAGCGCCGCCCGCGCGCCGCGCGTCACGGCTATACCCTTGAGCGTGACTGGCTTGTTCAGCTCGCCCGACAGAATGAGTTTTACCTTTTCGGTTCGCGGAGAAACCAGATTGGCCGCCTTGAGCGCCTGCAGATCGACAATCTCCGCCTCTACTTTGTTCAATTCCTGCAGCCGAAGTTCAGCCGACAGCGCCGCCTTGCGCGAGTGAAACCCCCGTTTCGGCAGACGCCGTTGCAAGGGCATCTGACCGCCCTCGAAACCGACCTTGTGATAGCCGCCGGAACGCGAGCGCTGGCCCTTGTGGCCACGGCCGGCCGTCTTGCCATCGCCGCTGCCGATGCCACGCCCCACGCGTTTGCCACCAAGCCTGCTGCCCGGAGCTGGTTTGAGTGAGTTGAGCCTCATGCCTGTTCGACCTGCAACATATAGCTGATCTTGTTAATCATGCCCCGGTTCTCGGGCGTATCGGCGACCACTACTGTGCGATGCATGCGCCGGACGCCGAGACCGCGCGCGCAGGCCTTGTGATTCTTCAGGCGCCCGTTGAGGCTGCGCACCAGCGTGAGCTTAAGCTGCTTTGCCACCCTGCACCTCTTCAACCGATTTGCCGCGCTTTGCCGCGACCACCTCCGGAGAGCGCGTGTCGATCAGACCGTTCAGGGTCGCCTTGACGACATTGACCGGGTTCCGCGAGCCGATGCACTTGGCCAGTACATTGCGCACGCCAACCACCTCGAACACGGCGCGCATGGCGCCGCCGGCGATAATGCCCGTACCTTCCGAGGCGGGCTGCATAAATACCTTGGCCGCGCCGTGCCGGGCGGTTACCGGATAGTGCAAAGTGCCGTCCTTGAGCGGCACCGCACGCATGCCCTTGCGCGCCTTTTCCATGGCCTTCTGGATCGCGAGCGGCACCTCTCGCGCCTTGCCATAGCCGATGCCAACCTGGCCGTTGCCATCGCCGACGACGGTCAGCGCGGTAAAACCGAACTGCCGCCCGCCTTTGACCACCTTGGCGACGCGGTTCACCGCTACCAACTTTTCCTGCAGGCCGTCCGAGCCCCGCGAGCCTTCACCATTTGCCATAGCGCTTAACCTTTAAAAATCCAGACCCGCTTCGCGGGCGGCGTCGGCCAGCGCTTTTACGCGGCCATGATATTTGAAGCCGGCGCGATCAAAGGCGACTTTCCTGATGCCTTTTTCCTGCGCCCGCTCAGCGATGAGCTTACCGATATGAGCGGCGGCGGCGACGTTGCCCGTGCCTTTAAGCTCTTTTCTCACCGTCTTGTCGAGTGTCGACGCGCTCGCGACAATCTCGCCCCCCGCCGGGCTGATGACCTGGGCGTACATGTGACGCGGTGTGCGATGAATACACAAACGGCTCTCGCCGAGCCGCTGTATGCGGCCCCGCGTGGAGCGCGCTCGGCGGCGTCTCGTTGTCTTTTTGCTCATAACTGGCGGCCTACTTCTTCTTCGCTTCTTTGCGCACGATACGCTCGTCCGCGTATTTCACGCCTTTGCCCTTGTACGGCTCGGGGGGGCGGAACGCCCGGACCTCCGCCGCTACCTGACCGACTTTCTGCTTGTCGATACCCTTGACAATGATTTCCGTCTGGCTGGGCGTCTCGACCGTGACGCCTTCGGGCACCGGATACTCTATCGGGTGCGAAAAACCGAGCGTCAGATTCAGTTTGTTGCCTTGCGCCTGTGCGCGATAGCCAACGCCAACGAGGAGTAGCCTGCGCTCGAAACCACTACTGACACCGGTCACCATATTGTTTACCAGGGAGCGCATGGTCCCGGCCATGGCGACACTACCACCGACGCCGGGCTTGAACGAAAGCACGCTGTCCGCCTGTGACACCTCGACTGTCGAGTGCAAGCTCAACTCCGAGGCGCCTTTGGGGCCTTTGACCGCCACGGTCTGGCCGTTGATGTTGACCTCGACACCCTTCGGCAGTTCGACCGGCTTACTGGAAATTCTGGACATGGCGCTACGAACTCACGATTCAGGCGATAAAGCACAACACTTCGCCGCCATGACCGCCTGCGCGCGCGGCGCGATCACTCATCACGCCGTGTGAGGTGGAGACCACGGCAACACCGAGACCGCCGAGGACATCGGGGATATCGTGCGCGCCGCGGTAGACGCGCAGGCCCGGCCGGCTTACTCGCTTGAGCAACTCGATCACCGGCTTACCGTCATGGTATTTGAGCACCACTGTCATCTGCCGCTTGGCGTCTTCGCTGTCGACAAAACAATCTTCGATGTAGCCTTCATCTTTCAACACCGCGCCAACGGCCGCTTTAAGTTTCGACGCTGGCAGGGTGACCTGTTTTTTGGCCGCCGCCTGTCCGTTGCGGATGCGGGTTAGCATATCCGCGAGGGGATCGCTCATACTCATGATCAGTTTGCCCTCGTTACCAACTGGCCTTGACCAGGCCCGGGATGTCGCCTCGCATGGCGGCCTCACGCAGCTTGTTGCGGCCGAGGCCAAACTTGCGATAGTAGCCGTGCGGGCGCCCGGTGATGTTGCAGCGGTTGCGCAGCCGCACCGGGCTCGCATTGCGCGGCAAACCCTGCAGCTTGCGCGCCGCCTCTTCACGCTCTTCCAGCGAGCTGTTCGGGCTCTTTATGATCGCCTTGAGCTCGGCTCGCCTGGTGGCGTATTTCTGCACCACGTTACGCCGTTTGCGCTCGCGCTCTATCATCGAAGTCTTGGCCATACGAAACTCTCTAGTTTTGCCGGAATGGAAAATTGAACGCTTCCAGCAGCGCCTTCGCCTCTTCATCGGTTCGCGCGCTGGTGGTAATCGCGATGTCCAGCCCGCGAATCTTGTCGATCTTGTCGTAATCGATCTCCGGGAAAATGATCTGCTCGCGCACACCAATGCTGTAATTGCCGCGGCCGTCGAAGGCCCTGGGGCTCAGGCCGCGGAAATCACGCACCCGCGGTATCGCAATGTTCACCAGGCGATCGAAAAACTCGAACATCCGCTCGCGCCGCAGCGTGACCATGCAGCCGATGGGCCATCCGTCACGGATGTTGAAGGCGGCGATGGACTTGCGCGCCTTGGTCACCACGGGCTTCTGGCCGGCTATGGTCGTCAAGTCACCAACTGCGTGCTCGATGATCTTTTTGTCGCCTACCGCCTCGCCAAGCCCCATATTGAGGGTGATCTTGGAGAGCCGCGGCACCTGCATCGCGCTGTGGTACTTGAAGCGCTCTACGAGTTGCGGCACGACTGTCTGCTGGTAAAATTCCTGTAGCCTGGCCATCTCAAACATCCACGACTTCGTTGTCCGACTTGAAGTAGCGCACCTTGCGCCCGTCTTCCAGTGTCTTGACGCCGATGCGCTCCCCCTTGCCGCTGGCGGCGTTGTACAGCATCACGTTCGAACGCTCGATCGGCATTTCCTTGTCGATGATGCCGCCCGTCTGGCCACGATTCGGATTCGGCTTCAGGTGCTTCTTAACCAGATTGACGTTCTCGACGATCAGCTTGTCATTTGACAGTACACGCAGCACCGTGCCACGCCGGCCTCTGTCCTTGCCGGCGGTGACGATGACATCGTCGCCCTTTCTGATCCTGTTCATATCTACAATACTTCCGGCGCCAGCGAGATGATTTTCATGAACTTCTCGCTGCGCAGCTCGCGCGTCACCGGGCCAAAAATTCGCGTGCCGATCGGCTGGTGCTGGTGGTTCAGCAGCACCGCGGCGTTGCGGTCGAAACGGATCACCGAGCCGTCCGGGCGCCGCACGCCCTTGGCGGTGCGCACGACCACGGCGTTGTAGATCTCACCCTTTCGCACCTTGCCGCGCGGAATCGCGTCTTTGACGCTGACTTTGACGATGTCGCCAATGTGCGCATAACGGCGGTGCGAGCCACCGAGCACCTTGATGCACTGAATCTTCCGGGCGCCGCTGTTGTCGGCGACGTCCAGCACGGTTTGCATCTGAATCATGGCGCGCTCCTTGTTCTCGACCTAACCGGGACTGCGTTCCAGAACCTCGACCAGCGTCCACGACTTGGTCTTGGACAGCGGGCGGCATTGCTTGATCGCGACCTTGTCGCCCACATTGCACTCGTTGGCCTCGTCGTGCACATGCATCTTGCTGGTGCGGCGCACGAACTTACCGTAGACCGGGTGCTTCACGAGACGGTCGATGGCCACGGTCACGCCCTTGTCCATCTTGTTGCTGACGACAACGCCGGTCAGCTTGCGCTCGTTTTTTGTCGCCTCGTTCATGTCGCCGTACCGGTCCCCGCTTTCTCGTTCAACACTGTCCTGAGCCGCGCGATGTCTTTACGCACCCGGGCAAACTGATCGGTGCGCGGCGCCTGCCCGATACTGCGCTGCATGCGCAGATTGAATTGCTCGCGCAGCAGCTCGAGAAGCTCCTGGCGTAGATCGCCTTGCGATTTTTCGCGCAGCTCGCTCGCTTTCATTGCATCACCGTGCGCGCGACAAACGCAGTCTTGATCGGCAGCTTTGCAGCAGCGAGCCGGAACGCCTCGCGCGCCAGCGGCTCATCGACGCTTTCCATCTCGTAGAGCACACGGCCGGGCTGGACCTTGGCGACCCAGTACTCGACGTTGCCTTTGCCCTTGCCCTGGCGAACCTCCAGCGGCTTTTTGGTGACCGGCACGTCGGGGAAAATACGAATCCACACCTTGGCGCCACGTTTGACGTGGCGGGTCATCGCGCGCCTGGCGGCCTCGATCTGGCGCGCGGTGACGCGGCCCCGATCAAGCGCCTTGAGCCCGTATTCGCCGAAGCTGACCTTGTTGCCGACCATCGCCATGCCGCGATTACGGCCTTTTTGCTGCTTGCGAAACTTTGTGCGTTTGGGCTGTAGCATCAGTTCGCCGCCTTTTTAGCGTCCGCCGGCGCATCGGCCGCACCGCTCTCGCGATCGAAGACCTCACCCTTGAATACCCACACCTTGATACCAATGATGCCGTACGTCGTGTGCGCCTCGGCGAGGCCATAGTCGATATCGGCGCGCAGGGTGTGCAAGGGCACACGACCTTCGCGATACCATTCCGAGCGTGCGATTTCCGCCCCGTTGAGACGCCCCGCGACGTGGACCTTGACGCCGAGCGCGCCCAGGCGCATCGCGTTGCCTACCGCACGTTTCATCGCACGCCTAAACATGATGCGCCGCTCGAGCTGTTGCGCG
>JBPCXK010000595.1:0-3557 GCA_051008635.1 Gammaproteobacteria bacterium | reverse complement strand
CGAGGGCTCGTCATCGTGGTGAGATATGCGGGCTAGCGCGACTTATCCGGCTTGTTTTTGCAACCAATTCTCGTCCCTGAAGTAAACAGTGCGGGTCTGAAATGCAATCTCCAGACCCTGGGTTTCGATCATATCCATGATCTTCAGCATCATCTCTTCACGCACTCTGAGAAATTCCGTCCAAACCGAAGAGGTCGTAAAGCAATAAATCTGCAGCACCAAACTGGAATCGCCAAATTCGGTGAAGTGCACAAAATGAAAATTTTGATCGATGCCCTCGTGGGTCTCGAGCAGCTCGCGCAGGTCCGCCATCAACTTGCGCAGCTGTTCGGCGCTGGTCTCGTAGGAGACACCAACAGTCATGCTGATGCGCCGCATGGGCCGGCGGGAGTGATTGACAATCGGCTCCGACGAGAACATCGCGTTGGGCACCGTCACCATGGACTTGTCGAAACGGCGCACCTGCGTAGTGCGAAAACCGACTTCCTCGACCGTGCCCTCGATACCCGCGAACTGCACCCAGTCGCCGACCTGAAACGGTCGGTCGGTAAACACGACGACGGAACCAAACACGTTGGCGACTGTATCTTTGGCTGCCAGCGCGAGCGCCAGGCCGCCGACGCCGAGACTTGCGATCAGGCTCGTGACCGAGTAGCCAAGATTCTGCACGATCATGATGCCAACAGTCAGCGCAATTATCACCTTGGCGGTCTTGCGAAACAGGGGAATGAGCTGATCGTCGAGCCTGGAGGACGTGCGCGCGGAGGCTCGGGCAAAGACGCTGGTTAGCACGTCGATAACCCGGAACAGCAGCCACACCAGCCCGCCGGCGAGCGCGACTTGCAGACCCTGATAAACGTATAGCCTGATGTCCACCGGCTCGACCGGCAGGCTCAACAAACCTGCCGCTACGTACCACAGTGCAATCAGCGCAAGGGCCGATAAGGGGGCTGGAATGTAAGTGACGAGTTCGTCGTCCCAGGCGACGCGGGTCTTGCTGGCGCGCTTTTTGAGGAACCCCCTGAACAGCGCCAGAATAAGCCGGCGCGCGGCGAAACCGAAGAATATGATCAGCGACGCTACTGCAAGACGCCATATGGCAACGCCCCACAATACCTCTTGATCCAGAAACGTGTTTTCCATGAATCCTTCTTTGTTTATTCACCCAAAAACCCTGGAGGCTATTATGCTTATGTTCAGACCCCCGAATAAGTCCATCCAGGACTTATCTTAACCCGCATAGCCCACCGTCATCTCTTGCTGAACCGGCCACGGATGCGTGGTTCCCTGCGCCGCTGCGTAAATGCGCTCGCACGTCAAGATCGCGCGCCGGCCTCACCATCGGGAGGCGCACGATCGAGCTGTAGCCTGAGTCTTGCCAACGCCTCCTGGGTGGTGCGCAGCTCGCGCATGATGTCTTCGCGTGTGGGCGTGGCCGTGAGCTCCGCCAGGCGCTCCGCCTTGGCTTCTTCGAGGTTGTTCAGCACTACCGCGATGAACAGATTCACGATGACGAAAGTACCGAATATGACGAAGCTCACGAAATAGATCCACGCCCATGGGTTGTGGTCCATGGCCGCGTACATGATGTCGGTCCAGTCTTCCAGCGTGACGATGCGAAACAGAGACAACAGCGCAATCCCGAGGTTGCGCCAATGGGTTGGATCGACGTCGTGGAACAGGTGGTAACCTGCGACACCGTACACGTAGAAGATGATCGACATTAGCAGGATCACGTTCGCCATGCTGGGGATGGAACGCACCAGCGTCGCAACGATCAGCCTGAGCTCGGGCAGTGTGCTGATCAGTCGCAGCACGCGTAACAAGCGTGCGAGGCGCGCCAGCGTAGCCAACTGCCCCGTGGCCGGTAGCAGCGAGACTACGATGATAGAAAAATCGAAGACATTCCAACCGCTTTTGAAATAGTTGGTGACCTGGGGGTATGCAGCGAGCATCTTGATCGCCGCTTCGACGATGAAGACGGCAAGGAACAGCTGGTTAGCGAGGCTGAAAACCGCGCCGTATCGTTCTACCAGGCCTGGCGACGTATCCAGGCCGATCACGGCCGCGTTGATGATGATCGTGGCGGTGATGCCATGCTGAAACCAGTTACTGGCCGTGATGCGTTTTGCCCAGTCCATCTCAGTCCTGTTCGCTCAATCGGGTTCCGCTTCCAAGTATAGGAACCATAAACACCCTTTTCGGCAATGGTCAACGGGTGGTCTACGGATGGCGGGGGAAACCGGCCCAGATCCTCCACTCGACATGTGGATACCGGCTTGAATCAGTGATCAACGTCCCCTGAACAGCGAGCCCAGAATACCGCGCACAATCTGCCTGCCGACGCTGCTCCCAACGGCGCGCGCGACGCTTTTGGTAAATGCCTCGCCGATGGACTGGCGACCGCGCCGTTTGCGTTTGGTGGTTCTTCCTCTGGGAGCTTTTTGCCGTTCCGCCTCTTCGGTGATCTTATCCGCCCGCGCGGCCAGCAATTCGTGCGCTGACTCGCGGTCGACGGTTTTGTCATACCGCCCCTTGAACGGACTGCCCGCTATCAGCTTTTTGCGCTGCGCCTTGGTGACCGGCCCCATCTGTGACGTCGGCGGACGGATGAGCGTGCGCTGCACGACACTCGGGCGGCCCTTGCTTTCGAGTACGGAAACCAGCGCCTCGCCGACTCCCAGCTCCTTGATCGTGTTGGCGGTGTCGAGTTTCGGGTTGGCGCGAAAGGTTTCGGCGGCGGCGCGCAGGGCCTTCTGGTCCTTGGGCGTGAATGCGCGCAGGGCGTGCTGAACGCGGTTGCCCAATTGCCCGAGCACGCCGTCGGGCACATCGGTCGGATTCTGGGTAATGAAGTAAACGCCTACACCTTTCGATCTGATCAGACGCACCACCTGCTCGACTTTTTGCAGTAACACCTTGGGTGCGTCGGTGAACAACAGGTGCGCCTCGTCGAAGAAGAACACAAACTCCGGCTTGTCCGGGTCGCCGACCTCGGGCAGATTTTCGAACAGCTCCGACAACAGCCACAATAGAAACGTCGAATACAGGCGGGGGCTCTGCATCAGACGATCCGCGGCCAGGATATTCACGTGACCGTAGCCGTCGCGATCAAGCTGCATGAGATCGGCGAGGTCGAGCGCGGGTTCGCCGAAGAACCGTTCCGCGCCCTCACGCTCCAGCATCAACAGGCGCCGCATGATCGCGCCGACCGACGTCGCCGACACCGTGCCGTAAGTGCGTTTGAAATCTTTCGCGTTATCGGCGATATGTTGCAGTGTGGTGCGCAAATCCGTGAGATCGAGCAGCAACAAACCTTCATCGTCGGCGAACTCGAAGGCAATTGTGAGAATGCCTTCCTGTACCTCGTTGAGCTGCAACAGTCTGGATAACAACAACGGTCCCATGTCCGAAACTGTAGCCCGGATCGGGTGACCCTGCTCCGCAAACAAATCCCACAACACGACCGGCGCACCGCCGAACTGGAAATCAGGTATGCCGATGATCTCGACTCGTTCGGTGACCTTGGGATGGGTCTTGCCCGGCTGGCTGATGCC
>JBPCXK010000594.1:0-7166 GCA_051008635.1 Gammaproteobacteria bacterium | reverse complement strand
CGCCTGGACATGCGGTTGCCCTCAGCCAGGGCCATCGCCATCGTCGAACCATGAACAGGGAAGAAAAATCGGTGTTCAGGTTGAGGCGTTGGTTCGTGTTGAGCCTGTTTACCTTGTCCGCGCTCGGTCTGACGGGGCGCGCGGCCTTTTTGCAGGTCGTGCAGAGCGACTTTTTGCAGGAAGAGGGCACGGCGCGTCAGCAGCGCGTGATGTCGGTGCCGGCGTATCGGGGCATGATCACCGACCGCAACGGCGAGCCGTTGGCCATCAGCACGCCAATGGATTCAGTGTGGGCGAATCCCGGAGAGTTGCCGGCCACGCGCGACAACCTCACGAGGATCGCGCGCGCTGTGCAAGTCGACGCCGACTGGTTGCGCCAGCGCCTCGCGAAACGCGCAGAACGTGAGTTCGTTTACCTGCGACGGCACGTCACGCCAGCTCAGGCAAACAAGGTGATGGCGCTGGGCGTTCCCGGTATTAACCTCCTGCGCGAATACCGCCGCTACTATCCACTCGGCGAGGCGGCGGGTCATGCTGTGGGACTGACGAATATCGATGATCGCGGTCAGGAAGGTCTCGAGCTTGCCTATGACGACTGGCTGGCCGGTGTTCCCGGCGCCAAGCGCGTGATCAAGGATCGCCTGGGCCGCACGGTCGAAGACGTCGAGCTGATTCGCCCACCGCGTCCGGGCAAGAATCTGGTGCTGAGCCTGGATCGGCGCATCCAGTATCTGGCCTATCGCGAGCTTAAAAAGGCAGTCAAGGACCACAATGCGCGCGCGGGCTCAATTGTCGCGCTCGATCCCCACAGCGGTGAAGTCATTGCGATGGTCAATCAGCCGCTGTTCAATCCAAACAACCGGCGCAAGCTGCGCGGCGGGTCGTTCCGCAACCGCGCGGTCACCGACGTGTTCGAGCCGGGCTCGACAATCAAGCCGCTGGCAATCGCCGCGGCGCTCGAAACCGGGCGCTTCAGGCCTGATACACCGGTAGATACGTCTCCCGGCTATGTCATGGTGCGTGGTCACACCATCAAGGACGTTCGCAACTACGGCCTCATCGATGTGGCGACGGTAGTCAGCAAGTCCAGCAACGTCGGTGCAAGCAAGCTCGCGCTCGACCTCCCGCCCGAGAACATCTGGCGCGTGTACAAAGGCGCAGGGCTGGGCACGATCAGCGGCTCGGGGTTTCCCGGCGAGGCCGCGGGTTTGCTGGCGGATCATGCGCGCTGGCGTGAGCTCGACCGCGCCACGCTCGCATTCGGCTACAGCTTGTCGGTCACGCCGCTACAGCTCGCGCAAGCCTACGCAGTGCTGGCGGCCGACGGCATGAAACCGGCGCTTACGCACTTGCACACCGGTAGACCGGGTAAGCCGACGCGCGTGATCTCGGCTGACACCGCGCGGCAGGTTCGCGCGATGCTCGAGCGCGCGGTGGGTACGGAAGGCACGGGCCAGCTCGCTGCCTTCGAGAACTATCGCGTCGCGGGCAAGACCGGCACCGTACACAAATCCACCGTCGGGGGTTACGCCGAGGATCGCTACATCTCGCTGTTCGCCGGTATGGCGCCGGTCAGTAACCCCCGCCTCGTCGTTGTGGTCATGATCGATGAGCCCAGGGGTGAGAGATACTTCGGTGGCCAGATCGCCGCGCCCGTATTTGCCCGTGTCATGGCCGGCGCGATGCGCATACTGAATGTGCCGCCGGACGGCTTGCGGCCCGTGCACGTGGCGTCGACCGGCGAGGTGGGGGGAGGATGATGCCGGCGCGCCAGAAGACGTCCACTGCCTGGCAAGTGTCGGTCTTGCTGGAGGGTTTCGCTACGGAATTGAGCGGCCCTGATACGCAGGTCACGGGAGTCAACCTCGACAGCCGTCTGGTCGAACGCGGTGATCTGTTCCTCGCGGCAAAGGGCGAGTCTTGTCATGGTTTGCGGCATCTGTGCGAGGCGCTCGAGAAAGGTGCCGCAGCCGTCGCCTGGGAGCCGCATCACAACGTCACGCCGCCCGATTGCCCGGTGCCCCTGGTCGTGGTCCCGGATCTCGCCCGGCGGGCCGGGGCCATCGCCAGCCGTTTTCATCAGCATCCGTCCGCAGATATGACTCTGATCGGCATCACGGGTACGGACGGCAAAACCTCGGTCAGCCATTTCGTTGCGCAAGCGCTGGATAAGTCGGAGGCGCGCTGTGGCGTCATCGGCACGCTGGGCTGGGGCTTTCCCGGCGCCCTGCAGGACACGATTCATACCACTCCCGACGGCGTGAGCCTGCAACACACGCTCGATGCCTTGCGAGCGCAACGCGCGACGCATGTGGCGATGGAGGTGTCCTCGCACGGTCTGGCGCAGGGGCGCGTCAGCGGTGCGCAGTTCGACATCGCGGTGCTCACCAATCTCAGCCGCGATCACCTGGATTATCACGGCGATCTCAATGCCTATGCTGCCGCCAAACGCAGCCTGTTCGAGACGGCTGGCCTGAGGCATGCAGTGCTCAACGCGGATGATGCCTTTGGCAGGCAGGTAGCGCACGCGCTGGCCGCCGATGTCGGTCTCATTCGATACGGGCTCGATGCTTCCGATGAAGGCTTGATCACTGCTCGCAACATCGAGCTGACAGCGACGGGCTTGTGTTTCGACGTCCACACCCCGCATGGCGGGGCGCCGTTGAACACACCCTTGATCGGGCGTTTCAACGTCCACAATCTGCTGGCAGCGTTTTCCTGTCTTTTGGCGCTGGGTCTGCCGTTTGCCGAAGCGCTCGAGCGCATGTCGCGCGTGCGGCCCGTGCCGGGGCGCATAGAAGTCGTCAGCGGCGAGCGCGATCCAATAGTGGTCGTCGACTACGCACACACGCCAGCCGCGCTGGATCATGTCCTGCGCGCCTTGCGGGAGCACTGTACCGAGCGCTTGTGGTGCGTGTTCGGCTGCGGCGGGGACCGGGACGCCGGCAAGCGTCCGGAGATGGCGAAAGTCGCTTCGCGTCACGCCGATCACGTAATCGTCACGGACGATAACCCGCGCTCCGAGTCGCCCGCCGCGATTGTGGTCGACATCCTCGCGGGTTTTCGCAACAGCTCGCAGGTTACAGTCGTTCACGATCGCGCGGCCGCGATCGGCGCCGCACTCACAGGCGCCGAACCCGGTGACATCGTATTGGTCGCGGGCAAGGGCCACGAGAGCGTGCAAATCGTCGGTGACGAGCGCCGCACGTTTCGCGATAGCGACTGCGTACGCACCATGTTGGAGCTGCAGGCATGAGCTGGCTGCGTTTGTCCGAGATCGCCGCGATGTGTGGCGGCCGTTTGCACGGCGAAGACGCAACAGCGCAGGCCGTGTGCATCGACAGCCGCGCCATCAAACCGGGCGACGTGTTCATCGCGCTGCAAGGCCCGCGTTTCGATGCGCACGAGTTCGTCGCAAATCTGGAACGCAGCGCCGCCGGCGCAATCGTCGCGCAGCCTCAGCGCGCGACGTTACCGCAGATCGTGGTCGACGATACACAGATGGCGCTGGCGCGGCTTGCCGATCGCTGGCGTGACCGGCTGCAGGTGCGGTTTATCGGGCTGACCGGCAGCAACGGCAAGACCACTGTCAAAGAGATGTGCGCCGCGATTCTGTGTCGCATGGGCGCGGTGTGGGCAACCAGGGGCAATCTGAACAATCACATCGGTGTGCCGTTGACGCTACTGAGCATCAGGCCGCATCACGACTACGCGGTTGTGGAGATGGGGGCCAACCATCCGGGCGAAATCGCGGCGCTTACCGATCTCTCGCGTCCGGATGTCGGTCTGGTAACCAATGCCGGGCCCGCGCATCTGGAAGGTTTCGGTAGCGTGGACGGCGTGGCGCGCGCCAAGGGAGAGTTGTTCGAGGGGATGCCGACAGACGCCATCGCCGTGATTAACGCGGACGACAAATACGCCGATTTGTGGCGCGGGTTTGCGGGCCAGCGCGAACAGGTTTTGTTCGCCATGCACGGTTCTGCGGATATCCGCGTACACTGGCTCGCCAATCAGAACCGTTTGCAAGTGGGCGCGAACGGCGAGCAGACCGAGATCACCTTGCCACTGCCTGGACAACACAACGCGGTCAACGCGCTGGCCGCGGCCGCGAGTTGTATCGCGATGGGGGTGGGGCTGGAAGCGGTCAGGGCCGGGCTGGAGTCGGTCGAGCCGGTCACCGGGCGGCTGGAAACCAAATCGGGCCGCAACGGTGTGTTTGTGCTCGACGACAGCTACAACGCCAACCCCGGCTCACTTGCGGTCGCCCTCGACGTGCTGGCAACACATCCGGGCGAACACTGGCTGGTGCTGGGAGACATGGCCGAGTTGGGTGCCGAGGCGGAGGCGTTGCATCGTCACGCGGGCGAGCTTGCTCGAGAGCGTGGTGTTGATCGGCTGTTCACTGTGGGTAGCTTGAGCCGCGCGAGCGCCCGCGCGTTCGGCAAAGGCGCCACGCCGTACGCCGACGCGGACGCGCTCTTGCAGGCGCTCGTGCCGCAGCTCCGCCCGGGCGTGCACTTGCTGGTCAAGGGTTCGCGCAGCATGCGCATGGAGAAAGTTGTCGATGCACTGGTGGCCGACCGGGCGGCCAATGATAACGCCTGGGGGAACAACGATGCTGCTTAGTCTGGCCGAGTATCTGACCCCGATTTATGGCGCATTCAACGTGTTTACCTACATTACCATGCGCGGGATTCTCGGCGTGCTGACGGCATTGGTGATTTCGTTCATTGCCGGCCCGTTTCTCATCCGCCGCCTGAGTAATCTCAACGTCGGCCAGACCGTGCGCGACGACGGTCCCGAAACGCATCTGCTCAAGACGGGCACGCCGACAATGGGCGGCACGTTGATCCTGGTCGCAATCGCAGTCAGCACTTTACTGTGGGGCGATCTCGGCAGTCGTTACGTCTGGGTGGTGCTGATCGTGACGCTGCTGTTCGGCTTGATCGGCGGCATCGACGACTACAAGAAAATCAAGTACGGCAACTCAGCAGGTCTGTCGGTGCGGGAAAAACTCATCTGGCAATCCGTTGTGGCCCTGATCGCTGCCGTTTTTCTTTATATGAGTGCTCACTCGGCGGTCGAGACCGAGTTGATCGTGCCGTTTTTCAAGAACGTGATCGTCGATCTCGGCTGGCTGTTTGTTCCGCTGACTTATCTGGTGATCGTCGGTTCAAGCAATGCGGTGAACCTGACTGACGGACTCGACGGCCTGGCAATCATGCCCACCGTGCTGGTCGCCGGCGCGCTCGGTGTGTTCGCCTACGTGAGCGGGCATGTCACCTTTGCCAACTACCTCGCCATCCCTTACGTCACTGGCGCCGGTGAGCTCGTTGTGTTCTGCGGGGCGATAGTCGGAGCAGGCCTTGGTTTTTTGTGGTTCAACGCGTACCCGGCGCAGGTGTTCATGGGCGACATCGGCGCACTGGCGCTCGGCGCTGCCATCGGCGTGCTCGCCGTGCTCGTGCGCCAGGAGTTGGTGCTCGTGATCATGGGCGGCGTGTTTGTGATGGAGACGGTCTCTGTGATCCTGCAGGTCGCATCGTTCAAGCTCACGGGCCGCCGCATCTTTCGTATGGCGCCCTTGCATCATCATTTCGAGCTGCGGGGCTGGCCGGAACCGCGCGTGATAGTCCGCTTCTGGATCATTACCGTGATTCTGGTGCTCGTCGGACTGGCCACGCTGAAGATACGTTGATCATGGCGCAGGCGAGCATTAGGCAAATGAATCCGGCACCCGCGGCACAGACGATTGTAGTTGGCCTCGGGGCGACGGGTCTGTCGGTGGCGCGCTATCTCGCCGCGCGCGGCGAACGCTTTGATGTGGCGGACAGCCGCGCCGAGCCGCCAGGCATGGATGATCTTGCCGATATAGACGAGCGCGCGAAATTGCATCCCGGGGCCTTCGACCCGGCATTGTTCGCGGGCTGCAGATGCCTGATCGTGAGCCCTGGCGTTGCGGTCAGCGAGC
The DNA here is from genome assembly GCA_051008635.1 of Gammaproteobacteria bacterium. Classification (GTDB taxonomy): domain Bacteria; phylum Pseudomonadota; class Gammaproteobacteria; order JBPCXK01; family JBPCXK01; genus JBPCXK01. Next base: position 1,195 of record JBPCXK010000594.1, on the reverse strand, counting down.
CGGCGGTACAGGTCGCGCTGGCGGCGGGCGTTGAGGTCATTGGCGACATCGAGCTGTTCGCACGCGAGGCCCAGGCGCCCATCTGCGCGATTAGCGGCTCAAACGGCAAGAGCACGGTTACAAGTATGGTCGCCGACATGGTGCGCCGCTCGGGTTTCGCTGCCGCTGCGGGCGGCAACCTCGGCCCACCGGCGCTGGATCTGCTGGCGCGCGCGCAGCCGGATTTTTACGTCCTGGAGCTGTCGAGCTTTCAGCTCGAGACCACCATCAGCCTGGCGCCGAAAAGCGCAGCGGTGCTGAACCTATCGGTCGACCACATGGACCGCTACGCGGATCTCGACGCGTATTGCGCGGCCAAGGCACGGATCTACCGTGACGCTGAGACCTGCGTAGTCAATCGTGATGACCCGCATGTTGTGCACATGGCAAACGAACACAGTATCAGTTTCGGTCTGGATCCGCCGGCCGCCGGTCAGTTCGGGCTGCGGGAACGCGACGGCGAACGCTGGCTGTGCAAAGGTGAGACGCCTGTGCTGCTCGAAAGCGAACTACCGATCGTCGGCCTTCACAACGTGGCCAACGCATTGGCCGCGCTGGCGCTCGGCGACACGCTGGCTTTGCCGGTTGACTCGATGCTCGTGGCCTTGCGCAGCTACGCCGGGCTACCGCACCGCACCGAGCTCGTTGCCGAGCACGCTGGCGTTTGCTGGTACAACGACTCAAAGGCGACGAATATCGGCGCCACGCTTGCAGCGATAGACGGCTTGCCCGGGCGCATCGTGTTGATTGCCGGCGGCGACGGCAAGGGTGCGGACTTCAGCCGACTCAAAGCCGCGGTAGCCCGTAAAGTCCGAACGTTGATTGTGCTCGGGCGTGACGCCGATATTATCGTCGAGGCGGTGGCCGGCGCCACGCCAGTCATCAAGGTTGATGACATGCGCACAGCGGTGCGCGAGGCAAACGCTCTGGCGCAATCCGGAGACTGCGTGTTGTTGTCGCCGGCCTGCGCGAGCTTCGACATGTTTCAAAACTACGCGCGCCGTGGCGAAGTCTTCATGCAAGCCGTACGCGAGGAGCTGCAACATGCGGGCTAGCCAGGCCAGCCGCCGGGCCGCAGAAGGTTTCGAGATCCAGCTTCGCCAGCATCTGGATCTGACCTTGCTGATTTGCGTGGCGGCGCTTGCCGGTCTTGGTC
>JBPCXK010000593.1:0-4499 GCA_051008635.1 Gammaproteobacteria bacterium | reverse complement strand
GCGCCGAGATTTGAATTCACAAGGCACTACTGATCGAGCGGAATACGGGCTGTATTTCCGAGTGAAGAAAATGCGTTGTGGATTCAAAGATCAAGCCAGCGCCGTCATCGTGGTGAGAAATGCGGGCTAGCGGTGAGACTATTCCAACGGCTTGAGATCGCCGAGCACCGTGGGGATCAGCTCCGCGACAGTCGGGTGGATGTGCACGGCCCGTTGGATCACCGTGTACGGCTTGCGGGCATACATGACATCGATCAGGCAGTGAATGGCCTCATCGCCGTTGATGCCGAGAATGGCGGCCCCAAGAATCTCCTTGCTCTGCGCGTCCACGATGATCTTGATAAACCCCTGCGTTTCGCCGCGTTCTCTCGCGCGGCCAACCCGGGTCATCAGGCGCTTGCCGACCAGCGCTCGACGACCCGATTCGCGTACCTGCTGCTCGGTCATGCCAACGCGCCCCAGCGGCGGATCGATGAAAAGACCGTAACAAAGAAAGCGATCACTCACGCGGCGGGGGTCGTTGTCGAGCAGATTGGCCGCGACGATCTCGAAGTCATTGTAAGACGTGTGCGTAAAGGCGCCGCGGGCGTTGACCTCGCCGATCGCCCACACACCGGACGCGCTGGTGCGTAGCTGATCGTCGACTTTGATGAAACCGCGCTCGTCGGTCTCGATATCGGTCTTTTCGAGCCCGAGCTCATCCGTGTTGGGGCGTCGCCCCACGGCCAGAAGAAGGTGCGAGCCGGCAACTTTCTTCGGATCTTCATCGCAGCTCAATCCAACAGCGAAACCACTGCCACGCTTTTCTACTGTGATGCACTCGGCATTGAGCCGCACGTCCACGCCTTCGCTGTCAACGATCTCTTTCACCGCCTCCGACACATCTTCATCGTCTCGCGCTATGAGCCGGCTGCCCATTTCGACCACGGTAACCCGGCTGCCGAATCGGCGATACATCTGCGCGAACTCCAGCCCGATGTAACTGCCGCCGATAATCACCAGGTGCTCGGGCAGAAAATCAATCTCCATCATGCTGGAGTTGGTGAGATAGTCCACCTGGTCGAGACCGGGAATGTCTGGCGCCACCGCGCGGGCGCCCACGTTAATGAATATTTGGTCTGCCTCGAGCAATTCGCCGTCGACCCGTACGGCGTTGTTGCTTTCGAAGCGGGCGTGCCCGCGGTAAATGTCGAGATTGTCCATACCCTCGAGCCACCTGCTTACGCCCTGATTCGAGGCGCCCGCGACTTCGTCCTTACGCTGCTTCACGCGTTTCATATCGACGGCGACGCCGCCATCGATGTTCACGCCGAACTCCGCGGCGCGACGCGCCATGTACGCCGCCCGTGCGCTCGCCACCAGTGTCTTGGTCGGAATGCAACCGACATTGACGCAGGTGCCGCCAAACAGCTTTCTCTCGATGATGGCGGCCTTCATGCCCGCCTGCGTCAAGCGTTCCGCCAATGCCGGTCCGGCCTGACCTGTACCGATAATTATTGCGTCGTAGTTTTGTGTCATAACTGCGGGGTCCGGAGTTAACTGGTTCTCTTGTCTAAGAAATGCCGTTCCTTCTCCCTTGTCTACGAGGGAAGGGGCCGCTTCGGAATTCTGGAAGGAATAAAGGGATTATAGTTTTACAGACCGAGGTTTGCTTCAAATGCTTTCCTCCAGCCGGCGATACTCCAATGCGAGCCGGTGGTCAGCACAATCAAATGTGATCTTCGAAAGAACTGCGATTGCTACGCAGCATCGATTGTCGAAAGATTGAGTTTTCGCATGGAGCGTAAACGCACCCCACGAAAGTTCCGACCCCGATTGCTCACTCGGTGGCGACGACGGGGCATGGCAGTCAAATACCAGACCGCAACGTGGTGTTATCGGCGGCGGCCTTTGCCATGGCCGTAGCCTCGTGTAGAGAAGGCTGGACAGCGTCAGGCGCGAGCGCCGGCCGGAGCTTGAAAAAGCTGGTGCGCACGTGTTTCAGCGGCTGTTGAGGGTGTCTGGGATTTACGCGCGCCCAGTATTCGATTTCCAGCAACATCGGGTCGCCTGCGGCGAAGGCCTCGGAGGCCAGTCGGTCGAGAGTGGCGATGTCGGCGAGCTCGTAGTACTCACCTTTGTAGACGACGCCGGTCACTGTCTTTACATCCAAAACGTAAGGCGCCAGAAAGGGGCCCTGCGGTCTCAAAGAGCGCTGCGAGCTGGCGATGCGTGCACGATGCGCAGGACCGAGGCTTTGGACGTGCGTGATGACGGGCGAGCCGAATTGTTCGGGCTCATCGTCCTCGTCGCCCCACATCTCGAGTGTCATCCCGAGATGCCCTTCGTAGGGATCCGCGCGCGGCTGCTTGCTGTCCTGCCAGCCGTCGGTGAGTGTGATATCGATTGCTTTGCGTTCGCCGTGGCGGACGAGTTCGAAGCGCAACTTGTCGCCGGGTTGATGGCTGGTAATCAGGCGCATCGCCTGTTCCGCGCTCGATATTGCCGTCCTGTCGATCTTGAAGATCACATCCCGCACAAACAGTTTGCCGGCGCCGGGCCCTTCGTTTGGTGTAGCAGTGACAATCATGCCCCCGTGCCCTATGGGCACGCGAAAAAGTTCGGCCTCTTCGGGCGTGAGACTGCTGACCATGTCACCAAGCCCCGCATCGCCCCAGCTCGGCGGTCCGTTAAGGAGTTGCTGCACAACGCTTTTCGCGACATTGATCGGAATGGCGTAGCCGATGCCGACGTTCCAGGAACTGTGAGTACCGATGCCTGTATTGATGCCGATGACCTCACCGCGGTGATTGAACAGGGCACCGCCTGAGTTGCCGGGATTGATGGCAGCGTCAGTCTGAAGATAGGGAGTCGCGCCGTTCACGTAACGCGCGGCGTGGGAAATAATGCCACGGCTCATTGAGTCGCTAAGCCCATGAGGATTGCCCACCGCGTAGGTTTCGGCGCCGACGCGCACAGCATTGGAATCCGCTAACTTCGCTTCCTCGATGCCTTCGCAGCGATCCATTTGCAGCACCGCAAGATCGGTGCGGGGGCTATAGTTGACCACCGTGGCCGGTATACCGCGCGCTGATTCCCACGAGCGCGGGAACACTTCGATCAGCGCGGCGTCACGGATGACGTGGTAGTTCGTCCAGATCTCGCAGTTTTCGCGCGAAACCAGGAAGCCGGAGCCCGCCCCTGCCTCCCACACGGAGTCGCCGATCGTGTCTATAGTCACGTGGCCGATGGTCTTGATGGAAACCGAGGCTTCGAGCATGGCTTCGGCGCGCGCCGGGGCACTATAGTGCTCGGCAGCGTAAAATCCTGCCAGCGTCACTGACCCCAGTAGCGTTGTAATCGCACCTAATGTAAGCGTTTTTCTGCTCATAACTCGGTTTCTCAGCGCATCCCACGGCGCAACCGCCTCTGCAGGATTTCCAAGCGTCCGTTTTATCTCTTTCGGGCCATGCTCGCAGTGCGAATACGCACATTTGGGGCGTTCGTTTTCACTATGTCAGCGACTTGATAACTCATGCTGGCCGTGGGGCAATGCAAGGAGTTCATGCGGCTGCGGCGGCGCTGTACCGTTCGACGCGATGGCGCAATGCGCAGCGGTGTGCGAGTCCCGATGAGTTGCGGGAGGTCGTCCTCCCGGAAAGCGTGTCGTCACCCCGGACTTGATCCGGGAGCGGCTGAGCGGTTGCCGCTACCGCTGCTGGCGGAAATCCCTGCTCAGTGCGACGACCTTGCGCTTGAGTCGATCAAGCTTTTTGAACTGCGCGATGTTTTTCATGTATTGCCTGAACGATTGCAACGGCAGGCCGGCGTATATACCTGGTTCGGCAATGTCCGAGGTTACTCCCGCGCGATGCACCAGTGCGACGTCGTCGCAAATGGTGACGTGATCGCTGACCCCGCTCTGACCGCTGCTCATGACCCTGTTGCCGATCCTGGCCGAGCCGGCGACACAGAACATGGACGTCAACAGACAATTCTCGCCAACGTCGACGTTGTGCGCAAAATGACAGAGATTGTCCGTCTTCGTTCCTGCGCCGATTCTGGTCTTGCCGTAAGTGGCACGATCGATACAGTTACAGGCGCCGATGCGCACGCGGTCCTCGATGACGACGATTCCGGTCTGCGGAATTTTGTGACTCTTGCCGGCGTCGTCCTGCGCGAAACCGAACCCCTCCGAGCCGATCACGCTGCCTGCGCCGATTTCGACTTCGTCGCCCAGTCTACAGTCGTATCCCACGACGGCGTTCGGATGCACAACGCAGGTATCGCCCAGCAACGCCCCGTTCTCGATTATCGCTCCAGCAAGAATTCTGCAATCGGCGCCGATCCGGGCGCCTTGTCCGATCACGGCGCCGGGCCCGACAGTTGCCGAGTCCGCGACATCCGCTGTTGCGTGGATGATGGCGGAAGGATGGACTCTGCCCCATTGTTCGTCCGCGAAGTCGCGGTCGCCGTAGGTCTGCTTGATAAGCGCATGCGCGAGCTTGACGTTGCTGACC
>JBPCXK010000592.1:0-3150 GCA_051008635.1 Gammaproteobacteria bacterium | reverse complement strand
GCCAGTCAGCTTTACCGCATCGGCCAGGGGTCTTTGGTGGCGCGCGCGGGCGTCGCGTGGCGACAAAGGCGCCCAGGATGTCAAGTTCGATGACGCTATGCACAATGTGTTTGTCCAGCGCTACTTGTGGGTAACGGGTAGGGCTAGGGGACATTCTTGGCAATAATTGCTTGATCAGGGAAAAGCCATCAATGTACCAAGTCACGGCGACAGATTCCTAAAATAGCTGACCAACAAATAGATAGAAACTATTCACGCCGCCTTCTGCTTGACCATAAGCCAAATAAACGGGGCCAAATAAAGTATCCGCCCCGATGAAAAGGTTGCCGGCGGTAATCACATTGCTAAGCTCAATGTCGCCTCTCTTCTGCCAAACGTTGCCGAGCTCCAACGACCCACCGGCGTAGGCGGGCAGCAATGCGATATCGCTGATTCGTCTGTAGTAGTAGGAACTCAAAGGCCAAAGTGCGGGCCACTGAGCTCGTTTTCATTGAATCCGGAAAGATCGGCAAACCCGCCGAGGCGGAAGAAGCTCTGGACCGGCGCGTCCCCCGAGATTGTCGTGCCATATTCGCCGCGAAACACGAACGTATGCCGCCCCCAGGTCTTGGCGGACGCCGCGTTGAAGCGCAATTGGTCAAACGAGCTGTCGGCTCCCAGCCCGTCTCTGGAAACCAACCACTCACCAGCCGCCGCGCCACCCCTGCTCGGGAAATCCAACTTGTCGAGCTCATCCATCGACAGCCGGAGAAATGCTTCGCCGCGCTCGAAGTCTACCCTCGGGAGCGTGGGATCGCCGACTCTGACTTTCGCGGTCCCGGACGAACGACGCAAGCCCAACCGAACCTCTCCCCAGGCGCCGAGATTGCGGCCTGCGCCGAGTTCTGCGCCATAATCGGTGACCCGAAATTCTGACAGAATATTGCCCGCGTCAAACGCAGACACGTTTCGCTGTTGATGAAAGATTTGCGGATGAACAAAAAACCGTGAACCAACGTCCAACGGTTGATAAATTTCCAGTCCCAGGCCCGGCTCTCGGCCGATTTGAAGAGCGGTGCGGAACTCGCCGCCAAGTTCGTTGATTGCCGTTCTCGTGTAGGCGGCAGATAGATTGAAGAAACTATCGCCGTCGAAATCGTCCGACAGGGCTAGTCCGAACTGCAGATAGTTCGGGCCCCAGGGCCGTTCGTCTACGTGCAGCACCAATCCGGTTTCACCGCCCTCCTCCTCCTCAACGTCGTAGCGCACATTCTCGAAAATTTGCCATCCATAAATTTGGCCGATGTACTGCTCCAGCCTCGTGACATCGAGCGGTTCACCGATGGGGGCGCTCAGGCCTGCCGCCAGAACCCTATTGCTCAGACGCGAGCGATTTTCTATGCGCACGAAGTCGATGCTGGGTGCCTGCTTCTTCGGCGCCTGCTGGCTCGCAAGGTATTCGTTATATTCATTGGCTGACACCGCCAACTGCTGGAGCTTGCCACTGTGCTGGCGCGCGGCCGCCACGCCGATCGGTATTATCTCGGTGGCGCGCTCGAAGTCAGTGGGCGCAATGTCACCCAAGTCCGGCACGATCAATAGATCATCCGCAGTGAGCATTTCGATTTGCGCTTCAGTATTGCGCCTGGTAAGAATTCCGGTGAGCTGATTGGTGATGCCGAGGATCGATGTGAGCTGCTCGCGTCCCCTGAGCGGGGTGCTGATGTCTACCGCAATGATCACATCAGCGCCCATCTGGCGAACCACATCGACCGGCAAGTTTTTGGCAACACCGCCGTCCACCAGAAGCTTTCCGTCGATTTCCACGGGCGTAAAGAACGCGGGTATAGACATGCTGGCTCGTACCGCCAGTGCCAGATCGCCCGAGCCGATAACTACCGCGCGCCCCGTGACGATATCGGTGGCGACCGCCCTGAAGGGAATACTGAGCTCATCGAAATCGCCATCAACGGATACCGGCAGAGTCAGTGACCTTAGCAACAGGTCGATCTTCTGGCCGGTAATGAGACCGGTCGGCAAGGTTATCTCACCTTCGTTAAATCCTGCCCTCGGCTTCACCAGGAACAGATCGTCGTCGCGTTTACGGCGAAACGACCGATCCTCACGGTCGATCTGATCCTGGAAGGCGTCGCCCCAATCCAGAGTGGACATAGTGGCTTCAATCTCGGCCGTACTCATGCCAGACGCGTATAAGCCGCCGACGATCGCGCCCATGCTGGTTCCCGCAATGAAGTCGATCGGTACGCGTAGTTCTTCGAGCACTTTGATTACACCGACGTGTGCCGCGCCACGAGCGCCACCCCCGCTCAAGGCCAATCCGATCTTTGGTCGCTGCAAGTCGGTGCCAGGGTTCGTGTGTCCAGCGCTTTGGGCGGCGGTCTCGTTGGCGCCGGCGGGGACGTTCACACTCTCCACTTCCGCTTCCGCCACGTGGCTGTCGGCAAATGCCAAAGAGCCGAGCGCAGCCTGCACGAGCCAAACGGTAAGCAGCAGACTTCGCACCGTCATGTCAGTTTTGCTCTGGCGCGCAACGCGCCCATATTGGCGCCGGCGTTCTTCAGTCACGGCCAGTTTCGCAGGCCCCACAGAACTCAAGAGCACGCGCCTTGAGATAGGCGAAAAACGGGTTGTACCTGAGACGATTACTGTCTTCAGCCGGGATGACCAGCACCTGACGTTCCCCCATCGCATTAGCATTGCCGAGGTTGTAGCCGGACGGTGCAAATGCCGCGCCCGCACTCCCATACAGCGGATCGTCGGGTGGGAACGGTATCGCTACGTGTGAGAGAGAGAACACGTTCCGAGGCCACTGCGACTCCAGTGAAGTCAGGGCCGCGCAACCTGCGCTGTCACCACAACGTCGGTCCGCGACGACGTTACGGTCGTCAACGTCCTGGTTGCGCACGATGGTGACATCCACACCGCTCCAGTCTTCTTCCCCCATGCGGCGCAGCACGTCGGATCCGTCGTTGCGTAGAAATGGCGAGTAGATGCTGTTTCGGTTAACGTCGAATAACACCAGCTGACTGCGTCCACTGGGCAGCACCTGGTGAAGATCGAGGACCGCCGGAACACTGACAGTACCGTCCACCACGGATTGAAACGTGATCACCGGCGGAAAGTCCTGCCACCGATCCGTTGACTTCAAAC
>JBPCXK010000591.1:0-2656 GCA_051008635.1 Gammaproteobacteria bacterium | reverse complement strand
AGGCCCAGCGCGATACCGAATGTGTCGATCTCGTCGGTATTGCTCGCCTTGATATAGGCCTGCTGGCTCCACTTGCCATCGACGCGGGTGAACACGTACACCGCGCCGGAGACGTCCAGCCCCTCATTATTAGCCCCCACGGCCAGGGTGTTGCCATCCCCACTGAGGCCCAACGCGGCACCGAAAAAGTCGCGCCTGTCAGTATTGCTCGCCTTGATATAGGCCTGCTGGCTCCACTTGCCATCGACGCGGGTGAACACATATACCGCGCCGGATTCTGGCGCCGAGTTGTCGATTTGGTTGCCGTCGATACCGGTAGCGTTGCTGTCCTCCCTGGCAGCCCCCACCGCCAACGTGTTGCCGTCCGCGCTCAGACTCACGACGCCACCAAACAAATCCCCGTACACATCTATACCACCAGGCCCACCTGGATTACCCGCTTTGATATAGGCCTGCTGGCTCCAACCACCGCCGTTGCGGGTGAACACATACACCGCGCCGGAGTCTGGCACCGAGTTATCCATTTGATTACCGTCGATACCGGCAGCGTTGCTGTCCTCCCTCTCAGCCCCCACCGCCAGCGTGTTGCCGTCCGCGGACAGACTGACACTATAGCCGAACAAGTCGGACTCTCCGGTATTGCTGGCCTTGACATAGCCGGTGCTCTGCGCCAGAGCGTCATTGATGGAGACAATGGTCGAATGGTTACAGCCGGCCGCATTGCAGCTTTGCAGCAGATATTGGGCGTTGGTGCGCAGGTACAGCGGCACGACGTGATCAACAGTCTGGATGCCCGCGGCAACGTCGCCGCCCACCTGGGTGAAGCCGGAAACGCCATCCGGGTTCTCCAGTAACCTGTAGTGGGTCGCGTCGCGGACATCTATCCACCTGAAGCGGAAGTTCTTGACGGCGGTGTACGTCAGTGCCGGGCGGGCCGCAGTCACCGGCACGCCACCGCTGCTACTACCGCCGCTGCTACTACTACCACCACTGCTGCTACTGCCACTGCTACCACCACCACTGCTGTCACCACCGCCGCCGCACGCAGTGATCAGCAGCGCGAACAGAACAGGGATAGCGCCCGTTGTCCGAATCGAACGCCATGTTGTCATAGTTGGTCCCTTCATCTGGTTCTGAGACTACAAGCTGATTGTCATGGACCCGCCAGGGAGAGACCCGGGAGAACAAGGGAGTAAACAATGCAGGATCAGTGTGCGCATTTCCTGATTTCCGCAGTGTACGGTTTTATCAGTGTAACAAGTCCGCCAACTTTGTTAGGAACGCGGGTGACTAACGGAACGTATCCACCGACCGGGTCATGAGCTGTAAAATATAATTACGCATAGCGCCAGGCTCACCACGATCGGCCAATCGCACAGCGCGTCTCGCCTCCGCGCGAACATCTCTTTCCAGGTTTCGATCTGAGTCGGTCAGCACAAAAACACCCTGCAAGAAACACACTTAAATGCAACAATATACTGTGCTATCAGTGCTATATTCCGCCAAACGGAAATATCCTCGAACCAAAGGCGTCATGGACTAACCTATGAGTGCGACGATCCCAGATCGCCATGCAGCCGGTAGCCAGCCCGCAGCCGACAACACCGCCGGCGTTGTGCTTCCATGGCACGAGCTCTGTGGGCGTCCAGAGCTCAACGACCTGCCTTACAAGATCGAGACCGATGATGAGGGACGCATCCTGATGACGCCGACCAAGAACTATCACGCCAGTTATCAGGCCACCATCACCGGGATCCTCCACGCGGAAGGCCGTGGACACGTGATGACCGAGTGCGCGATCCGCACGCCGCACGGCACCAAAGTTGCCGACGTGGCGTGGTTGACCTCAGAAACCTTCCGCCAGGTGGCGGGGGAGGCCGAGTGCTCGATATGCCCGGAGCTCTGCATCGAGGTGAAATCGGACAGCAACACCGAGGCCGGGCTACGGAAAAAGCGCGAGCTCTATTTTGAGCAGGGGGCGCTGGAGGTATGGGAATGCCGGCGCGACGGATCGATACGCTTTTATCGCCGCGATCCGGATGCAGCCTGGTTGTTTCCGGAGTTTCCCAAAACGCTGGAGACCGTGGGCTGATCGATCCTCGTCGGGTTTGACGGTCACCGACCTCGCCAGATTCCGCGGCTGACCACCCCTACATTTTCGGGGTTGGTGCCGTTGTATCGGCAATCCTCCAGCGGCTGACGGCGGTCGTAATCTACGCGCCGCCCGGGTCTGAGCTCCAGACCCGGGTGGGGCCTCCCCAAAAACCGACCCCGCCTACTCCACCGTCACCGACTTAGCCAGATTCCGCGGCTGATCAATATCAGTCCCCTTGAGCACGGCGGTGTGATACGCAAGCAATTGCAGCGGCACCGTAAACACGATGGGCGCGATCTCGTCGTCCGGGGCGGAGATGTTCATGACCGTCACGCCGGGCTCGCTCTTGATACCCGCGCCTGCATCGGCGAACACGTAAAGCTCACCGCCGCGCGAGCGCACTTCTTCCAGATTCGACTTGAGCTTTTCGAGCAGCGAGTTGTTGGGCGCGACGGCGATGACGGGCATGTCATGGTCCACCAGCGCCAGCGGGCCGTGCTTGAGCTCGCCGGCGGCGTAGGCCTCGGCATGAATGTAGGAAATTTCCTTGAGCTTCAGCGC
>JBPCXK010000590.1:0-7328 GCA_051008635.1 Gammaproteobacteria bacterium | reverse complement strand
GAGCGGCGACATCCACCACTGCACTGCAGGCTCGCGAACACGCGCAAGCCGGCGTGTCAAGCGGCGCTTTCGTGAACGCCGACCGCTCTCGCCGTGACGCCATTCGAGATGTCGCTCCGAAATGGACGTCAGCGACGACATGTCCTTAAGCGCTGCCATCTGCACGAGCTTGGCTGTGATATTCGCGGCCTTCACCGCGCGCGATAACGCCACACGCTCTGAAAGCAGATGCGCAAAATCGGCGTAGACGTCGCGTAAATCCCACTCGAATGACAGGAACACACCGTCCGTTGTACCGCGCGAGCGGCGAATACGACCGATGTTGTCCGCGCGAATATTGTCGAACAGCACTAGGGTTGCTCTTCTAGAAACAACGTGATGCGACCCTCTTCCGCATGCTCGTGTTTCTTGACAAGATAATTCACACCCTTGTACGTCACAGCGGTGTCACGTGCAGGCGCGGTTGGAAACTCATCGTCCTTGATATGAAAACGTGGCGCGCGCCCAATCACAGACAACGCATCAAGACGATCGTTTTCCCAGAACCCCAAAACGGTGCGCCCCTCGGCGACAAAGAAAACTGCGTCATCGCCGAGGAGCGCGAATATGTCATTGTTTGCTTGGCGAAACACATCGCCGAATGACATAGAAGGAGGAGTCCCGTTACGACATAACAATCTTGCCGAGCAACGCCGGCCGATACACGATCGGCAACGGGTTACTCTGCGTATGGATCTCGTAGCCTCTTTCGAAATCTTTCACGCGGGTCTTAGCGTAATACGGCAACCCACTCGTTCCGTGCGCCTCGTTAAAGTCCGCGGGTGCATTCACCGTTTCCATAAAGTTGCTTCCGACAGGAAAGATGATGCCTTCGTTGTCCGCAATCAGCTTTCGAATCGTCCCGTCGCGCGACTGGAATTGTCCTGTGTACTCAGTGAACGTGAGCCCACCAAACGAGAAGCTCGGCCGCTGGTCGTTACGCAGCTTGTCCGACGCCTCCGCATGGTAGAGATAGAAGTCGCGGATGTGCGGATGCTCGATCATCGCATCCCACCATTGAGCTGACACGAAACAGAGCAACCCAGAATAGTTCGCTCCAAACGAATTTTGCTCATACCACCGCGCAATTTGCGTCGCGTAGGTCCTCGGGAAAAAGTTGACGTTAGTCCAATTGAAATCCCACTGCTGTTGAACTACCTCAAATTCCGCGAACAAATTGTAAATCAACAACCCATCACCGTCGCGCACCTCACCATGCAGCGCGCGCACGCGCATGTACTCTTTGGTCGCATCATGGTTGTCTTTCATCCGCTGCAGTATTTCGGCAAGCAACGCCGGCAACGAGCTTTGCCCGGTCTCTTGGCCGAACGGGCGCACGTCGATGATCTCTTCCGGTTTAATATCTGCGTTGTAGGGGATATGCGGAATCTCAAGGTACCGGATTTTACGCGTGTCCCGACCGTGAGCGAGCCCCGGTGCACCCCGTGCAGCAGTCGGCAAGAGCGTTAGCCGTCCTGTCTGCTCCTCGACCATGAACGAGAATGTCGCGACACCGCGTTCTGGAAACAACCCCATGTCCGTGACACGGCTGTAGTTGTTCGGTAGAAATTGAAGCGCTTGCGTCAGGCTGGTGACGTCAAACGCCGGATCTGCAAATGGGGTAGGCATCACCATCGTGTGATCTCCGGAGGGTAGGCAACAAAAAGCCCGCTCTGAGGCGGGCTAAATCCAGACTGAAGGAAGAAGTCTTACTGTGGATCGATGCTCTCGCGAACGAGAACGTCCGTCGGAAACGTCGCTATCCACGCATCGATGTTGGCAATTGTTGCCGCAGGGTTGTCTTCAAGCGCTATGGCAAGCGCGCCTTGTCGTAACACGGTGCATTCACGCACCACCACCGCGACACGTTTGGCAGCATCTGTTGCGTCGGTATCCCACATAACAATACCTCCCCATGGATCACCAACGGCCCATGCTTTCACTGAACCTGCCGTCGCACCCGCTGTGACCATGGCACCCGAGTTCACTTTATTCCCGACTTCGAGCACCAACTCCTCACGCGAACGGCGCGGCGGCGTCTGATCATCCGCACCGTAAAGGATGGTGCCGACGTCTCGTTTTGATGTCATTACTTGTGGCATGTCACTTACCTCAACACATTCTGACCGTGTGCTGCGAGATCTAATTGCTTCTTGGCAATCGCCTTAGCCGCAGCGACAACAGGGCTTTCAGCAGGTGGCGCTGGCGTATTAGAGACCTGCAAGCGCTCATCCTCGGCAGCTCGCGCCTCAAGAATCTTGTCCCTTATCTCTTTCATAGACAACGACATGTCTGTGGTCAGCTCGTGTTGCATCACAGGATTGTGAATGCGGGCAAGCGCAAACAGCTCAGCCACTTCCGAACTGCGCGCCTGGAAGGCGGCCATGTCCACCACATTGACTTCGTCAGGCGTTGCGGGATCAGGTGTAAAGGTCGGCTCACTCGGCGGCTTAGCGGGTGGATCAGAGGCCGGCGCCACCGGCTCAGCTGGAGTTGTCATGTGCGGTACCTCTCTTGGACTCGTAGTCATCATCGCAGCAAACGCATGCGGCAGTCGTTTGAACGGATAGCGCTCAAGACTGAAGCACGCGGCCAGTTTCATCGCCGGCTCTTGCGCATCGGCAAAGCCCGCTTCTATCGCTTCATCTGCCGTATACCAGGTCTCAGCATCCATCAACGTCAGGACCTCATCTTCAGGTATGCCGGACTTCTCGGCATAAGCATGCGCGAGAGCACTCGACTCCTTCTCCAGAACATCACCATTGGCGTGATGCGCCTTTGCATTGCCGAGCGTAAATCCCCACGGATCATGAATCATCATCATCGCATTCTTAGCCATGATGATGGACGCGCCCGCCATGGCAACATAACTTGCAGCCGATGCCGCCATGCCGTCCACGTAGACATTGACCGTTCCGCGGTGACGGTTAAGCAGGTTGTACATGGCCTTGGCATCGGTCGTGAGGCCACCAGGAGAATTGATTCGCACATCGATGGGCTCGTCGGGCTCAAGACTACGCATGTCATCAAGCCATTGCTTCGCGGTCACACCGTCAGAAAACCAACCGCCGCCGATCTCGTCATATATTTCAAGCTGAGCGACACCGGTCTGATCATCACGCGAGATCGCATACCATTCACGAAGCTGTCTCATTGCGTTTCTCCACTCGCCGGAACGCGCAAGTATTTACCCGGAGGATGCGACTCGAACTCGAGCGCCTCGATTCTTGGCGCTAGGTTCTTCCGGTATGTCAGCGCTGATTCGTTCGCGTGCAGCAGCTCCGAAATCTTATCTGTGGCCTGGTCCAGATGTTTCCTCAGCTCATCGATACGCGCTGCAAGCTCAATTGATTCATCACTGACCGCTGGGACATCAGCGAGCGCGGTATGAAGCTGGTCGACACTTGCCTCGATCTCCCCAAGCGCCGTTTTATTCGCCGCGATCGCGTTCCAGAACGCCGGCGTGTCCCCATTACCGGTATCCAAACCCAGAAACGCTCTCACCGGTTTCACCTCGAGCATCACTGTCATCAGGAACGCGCCGAGGATAGCTGAAAGTAAGAGCCACCACGGGAACCACCACTTGCCAGACACACCTCGAGAAGTCACCGAGACATCAGCACCGTGTGCTTCTTCAGGCTCAAGCTCATACCCGGCCGGATTGCCACGCACAGACATCGCCACACGCCAGCCGGCCGCGACACTGTCGCCACGCGAGGACTTTGCTGTGACGCGCGGGTACTCGTCCACCGCATTGCTACGTCTGAGTCGGTGCCGGGGCGGGTGGTTTGGAGCTGCACACCGTTACGTCCATCTTCATTCCTGCATAGGCAGAAGGTGCGACGACACGCAGCTGCCCATTAAGCATCCCGAACGTGACACCGGCACCGGGCACAAACACCGTCTCTGGTCCAAAGTCCATATTGCCGTGCACCGAGAATGGCTTGACGATGGGCGTCGTTGTGGCCACAGACCAAATCGAGCGCCTGCCCTTCTTCGCTGGCGGCACCGTGATTTGCAACCATTGCTTGAGCGGCAAATCGCCGGACTGATAGCCGTCTTGAGCGCTGACGTCGACCGCGGGGCGGCCTGGCTGGAGCACAGGTACGGGTACCTCTTCTGCGACATCCTCCGGTATCACATCCAGCTCATACGCCGACTGCGACGGATTAATAGGCTCTGCGACCACTGCACCTTCTGTCACCGCAGCACCGGGCGCCATGCCAGGCTGGACCTTCGGGTAGACCTCTTCGATCCAATTACTTACAGCCATTACGTGCTCCTGTTACTCGCCGCTCGGCATTGTCGCTGCTTCTGCTGTCGCAGCCTCAAACAACGGTGCGGCCTGCTGTTTAAACGTTGTCGGGTCGACCGCCATACCTGCATTGACCTGGCCTAGAAGACGATAGTAGGTCGGCAGATAGGCGCCATAGATAATGCGTTGAAGCTCGGCATAGCGTGCATTCGCTTCGCCGAGTTCTTCAGTCGTCGGGTGGGGATGGAAATTGACTTCCGCGTGCGCGCGAAGCAGCCAGGTCCAGTAGCCCTCGAGATCGCCACGCTTGAGCCGCTGTCGGCGCAGTAATGGACGATCAGGCCACACCGGATGCGGCGTGTCCGCAATCGCAAGCCACAACTGCCACTCCAGTTCATCGGCAGGCACTACCGGTTTCGCTCGACCCGCACCGAACAGTGCGGCAGTGCCCATGCTAGTCGCCTTCGCCGCGCATGCGGTCTTGCAGGTTCGACGCATCAGACAGCACATTCTGCGCCATCATCACGCTGAGACGGCCCACCACTTTGCGCCAACGCACGTGGTCGGTATCGTCCTCGCTGTCGTTCCAGATCTTCTCAGCCGCATCGGCTAAATCATCGCGCGAATGTTTTGCCATTTACATCATCTCCTCTATTTGCCTGGCCAGTGAAGCACCAGAACCTCTGTTGGCGGGGTGGCTTGTCTCTGCGTCCAGGCGACCCACTGAGTCCACACGATCGCATTCACCTCCACCATGAAATTGTGGAAATCCACATCGCCAGCCGCCAGCAGATCACCCTCGAACGTTGAATTGAATGCCATGCTGTCAAGCGCATCGGCGGCAGCGAACGCAACGGCGCGCGTTTGCGCCGACGTGTCAGGGTTGTTGTAGATCGCTTCCCATCGGACTTGCTCAGCCCGATAGGCATCCGCACGACGCCAGCCAATCAAGGACCAGTTCTGACTCGCACGCGCGGCTGTAAAAGCATTCGTAATCGCCGTATTCGGTCTGTAGAGCGTTCCGAGACTTGGCCCAAGCAAATCACGCGCGACTTGTTCATCAACAATCGCTGCCAGCTCGGCCGGACTTGGCGGGGGCGGCGGGCCTGGGATATTGACAATGATCGGGTCGGACGTGCTCGCCGTGCCGTCAAGGAAGAGAGCATCGAACACCGCAGAGTAGTTGCCCGTGACGCCAATCCAAGGAACCGTCTGCGTTCCCCCGTCTGGCACATCGATTCGATGTGTGCCCAGCTCTATACGGCGATGAGCTGCCAGCTTCCCATGGTCGCTGTAGGCAATGAACTCAATCGTGTTCCCTTCGTACAACGGCGGTACCGTAATCAAATTCAGTGAAGACGCGAGCGGAGGGTTCGGCGGAACGTAGACAGTGAACGGCGTACTCTTGGTGATAACAGATCCATCCGGGTAGGTCAGAACGGTTCTGATCTCAACGTCCTGCGTCGTCTCAGGATCTTGCAACCAAACGCTCGAGAGATTCGCGCGCCACACGTAAGGGGTTCCGCCCGGTACTCCGCCAGCACCTTGCGTTCTCTCTTCCCCTTCAGGATTCTTGTACACGAAATAGCTCTGCACATCCGCGGCACCATCGTCTGCGACCGTCCATGTGATCTCGCCTAGGTAATCAGGCGGAGTCAGCACGCGTTCGATCGTCGCCCCTTCCACTATCGTATCGCTCTCAATGCTGCCTGGTTGGGCGTAGCCTAAGGCTGCGACTTTCGCGTTATCCGCATCGTTCAACGGAACAAACGTCGTGACCTCGTCAGCCGTGTACTGAACCGACGCCAAAGCAGCGACAACGGGAACACTAGCTGGAGTTGAAAGGCAGAGCAAGAGAGACACTAGTTACGGCCCTTCAATATAATCGCACCAGGCGTAACCACTGGTTGGATCGGCGCCGCTGTATTGCAGCATCAGACGACCATCAGGAAGAATATTTGCAGCACAAAGAGCATTGGTATCCTGGTAAGGCACCGCCCACACCCGCCCTCCAGCAACCTGTACCCAACCACCCCACTGCAACACGGCGCTGCCAGTCGGGTTATTGACGCCGTTTCTAAACGTCAATTGTGTGAACGTACCTACACCGGCAGTAAGAGCCATCGAGATTCGTTTGATCAATCGACCATCGTGGAACCTGCCAAGTACAACCTCGTTATCGATACCCGGCGCAGGGTACGTAAAGTCCAGTTTCGTCTTAGGTATACCGAAGAGTTTCAACTCGGGCGCCGTGATCGATGCCCCACCGGATACTGCGAAAAAATTGAACTGGCCGTCTCCCAGATCGCAATTCGCAATCTGGTATTCGCCGTCTGAATGGTACGGGTGGCGAAAGTCTGTACCATCTTTCATGTCAGACAGATCAAAATCCGGCGACTGGTAAACGTTGTTGTTCGTGAACCGTTGCCAAATCCGCATGCCAGAGTACAGGGTGCGCGCGTCGCCCCACGTTAACCCAGACGCAAGATTGTTCGATGCGTTGTCGGCCACATTGATCCCGCTGAATATCTCGACCGGAGAATGGTCTTCTGTCAAAGACACAGCAACGGCATCTCCCTGCCCGACAAGCGCCTGCACGGCCGCGAACTCGGTCAAGGTGATGGGATCAGCCGCAGCAATCACGCCACCGGTGCGATGTTTGACGGCCTGTAACGAGTTCTGCGGGAACTCTCGTCCCGTGATGTCGAGCCAAGGCCCCGGTGCATCGGGTATCGTGATGAGCACCGACTGATTTGCAGGGTAGGGCTGGCCGAACGTGACCGGTGCGGCATCGTCCGTTGGCGTCGCGACATGTGGGTAGATCACCGGAGCTATATCTCCTAAAAAGCTGGCTCACCGGGCATCGTTATTGACCGAGATACGTTTTGTAGATGTCGTTGGCTTGATTAATGCCTAAGTCTGAAATGTCGACGTTCATCGCATCGGCTATGCGAATGATGGCTGTCGACATCGCGGCTTCACGCATACTGCGATCTGCCATGTCCCCGAGCGCGGCTCTAAGCGCGTCCTGCTC
>JBPCXK010000589.1:0-8646 GCA_051008635.1 Gammaproteobacteria bacterium | reverse complement strand
GTACAAATGAGCGATCGGACGAGGTCGCCACCGTACTCGACGCATTGGGCCGCGACATTGCCGGCGGGCGCTGGCGCAAGGACATCATGTCCCTGGACGAAGGGCTGGCGCTGCGCTATCCCGAAGTGTTGCGCCCCTACGGCGAGACGCCGGCGAGCGTGAGGCTGTTGTTGAAAGGCCAGGACTGTCTGGTGCCGAATTCGGACGGCTTCGATGTGTGGGACAGAGTGTGGCGCGACGGACGCCGTGGTCAAAGTGTGACTTTGACTAAACAAATTGCAGCCCAGCTAGGGCAATGATGCTTCGCGCCTGAGCCGATGGAAGCCGACTACAGCAAAACGTACTGGCGATACGCTTATGAAGGTGTCAGCGCCTGTTTCTGGTTGCTTGCGTTCGCGGGAAGCGCATGGGTGGTGGTCAAACGACCGCTGCCCGCGGGCGTATTTTACTGCCTCGGCGCGGTGGCGCTGGTGTTGGCGATGACGCGCGCGGCAGCCGCGTGGCGAGTGTGGCGCCATCGGGCGAGTTTGACCGGCCGCGCCGTCGTTCAGGTGTCGTCCGCGGATCTGCAGAAGAAAATGGCGGCCAGGCCCGGCCAGATCTGGTTGGGTTGGGGGTTCGAATGGGGTCGGGATCAGATGCAGCGACTGTACGATCTGGGTAAGACCGATGTCGAAAGGCTGAAGTTGCCGGCTGTCGCTCGATTTTTTCACGCCTATCAGCCCCCACGCAAGGGCGATCCGACCATCCACGGAATAGAGCCCGAGGAGCGCGACGTCTATGTCGCGCGCGAAGATCTTGCCGGGCATATGCTGGTGGTGGCGACGACAGGCGCCATCAAGACTCGCTTCCTGGCGTTGCTGGTCGCCCAGGCTATCCGCCGTGAACCACGCGAGGCGGTGATAGTCCTGGATCCCAAGGGCGACCGGGATTTGTACGAGCTCGTGCGTTCAGAGTGCAGGGCAGCCGGGCGCGATACGGATTTTTTCTTTTTTCATCCCGCGTTTCCAGACCGTTCCGCGCGTCTGGACCCCTTGCGCAACTGGATGCGCCCAAGCGAGATAGCAACGCGGATTGCAGCGTTGATCCCAGGGGACGCCGGCGCCAACCCGTTCAGCGCGTTCGGGTGGCGCGTCGTGAACCTTGTGGCGGAGGGTCTGGTGTTCGTAAACGAACGCCCGACACTGACTACGCTCAAACGTTACGTAGAGGGTGGCCCGGACCGTCTGCTGCACCAGACCATCGAGCGCCATCTACAGAATCAGGGTATCGAATACAAAGAAGCGCTGCGACTGTATCTGGCGCAGTCGAAAAAACGCAAGGAACGCAAACCCTCGCCCGAAACGTCACAGGAAACTGTAGCCCTTACCGCCTACTACAAGGCCGAAGTGCAGGGCCGCAGCCCCTCCCCGATAGTAGACGGGCTCATTTCAATGTACGAGCACGACCGCGAGCACATGAGCAAGATGCTCACCAACCTGGTTCCGGTGCTGACGATGTTGACGGCGGGCGAGCTGGCTGGGTTGTTGTCCCCGGATCGCGATGATCCGCACGACGAGCGCCCGATTATCGATACCGCGAAGGTGATCAATGCCGGACAGGTGCTCTATGTCGGGCTCGACTCGCTGAGTGACGCCACGATAGGCGGCGCCATCGGCAGCATTCTATTGGCCGACATGACTGCGGTTGCGGGCTCGCGGCAGACCCTGGGTAATCTCCACAATGAAATCAACGTCTTCATCGATGAGGCGAACGAAACGGTTAACGAACCCTTTATTCAGTTGTTGAACAAGTCGCGCTCAGCGAACTATCGGGTCACATTTTTCACCCAGACTGTACCTGACTTTATCGCGCGCACTGGCAGCGAGGCCATGGCCCGGCAAATCCTGGGAAACAGCAATAACCTGATCGCGGGCAGGACAAAGGATAAGATAACGGCCGAGTTTGTGACGGAGACGCTCGGCAACGGCGTTCTGCGCACCACCATGCAGCAACAATCGACGAACGCCAAAGACAGCAGCGGCCTCAATTTTGGAGGCAGTTATGGCGAACGCATCATAGAGTCGACAGAGTGCCTTGTCGAGGCGGCGACGCTCAGCCGCTTGCCTGATCTCGAATATTTCGGTGTCTTCGCCGGCAATCGCATCGTCAAGGCGCGTATACCCGTGCTGGTGCGTCAGTAGAACGTCATGGGAGTCGTGTGGATACAGCAGCAGGCCACGCAGGCGCCAGTGTGCGGGCCGCCGCGTCCTCAGCAGGTGCTGGATCGCGCAGTTCGAACCTGCGGGCTGAAGAAACAGTGGCAGGTGATATGCGCCCATCGGGAAACCGTGCGCTGTGTCGCGAGGCGTTACGCCGCATACCTGCTCGACACCATTCCCGACAAGAGTAGCGCTCGCCCTCTGTTGCACGTGTGCCTCGAGCAGGCGGTGTGCGACTGGATAGCAACGTACGAAGCCAGTGCGGACGAGGCCTTGTGTTACCGAAGTTTTATTCGCGGGCTTTTGCAGCACCTGCCGCGGGTGCGCGATTGGGTAGTCATCACCAACGATCGGCGTTTTCCGGGTTGGGATCCGCTGGAGGAGACCATGATTGCCTGGTGGCGAGGCCATCGTTTGACGCCAAGAGTCTACCTGCGCGCAGCCGACAGCGCCTCACCGCTGTTGACGATGCCTGACAGCAGTCTGCGTATGCTGGTGTTATCGCGTTTCGTCCTGGATAAACATGTCCGGATCACCCCCATGATGCCCGGCCTGGAAGAGATCATCGGCGCCCGGGCACGCCGCTGATTAACGAAAGCGATCGCCATGATCAGGGCATGGTTGCTAATTCTGCTTTGGATTCCTCTGGCGGCGGTCATACTGTTGCTGGCGTCGGCCGACTGGGTAAAGGCGCAGTTGGAGCGCGAGCGGCAAATGGTCTCCAGCTACCTGGGGCCGGAATCCGCCGGCGAGCTGTACGCCCGATCGATCAGCTTATACAAGGCGATCGCCGTCAACAGCGGCGCCGTCGACGTTACTTATCGTTGGACTTCGCCGTGGCGCCCTGCGCCGACGCACGATGCAGGCTCCGTCGGTGTCGGGCATACGCTGTCCGCGTGGATGGATGGGCGCATAGAGGTCTTCTGGCGACTGGTTTACCAGGGTATATACCGGCTTGTGCATCTCTCGTTGTGGTTGCCCTATCTGTCGATCTTCTTGTTTGCCGCGCTCGCGGATGGTTTGGTCCAACGCGCTATCAAAAAAGTCTCAATCGGAGGCTACGCCAGTCCGATACGGTACAACGCGGGATTCCACGCCCTATTCGCGCTGCTGGCCGCGCCTTTGATATATCTTTCCGTGCCACTGAGCGTTCCGCCAATCAGTGTCCCCATCTGGGCCGTGCTCGCCTGCGTAAGCCTTGTTGTATACGCCGCCAATATACAAAAGCGGATTTGAGCTCTTTCGGCTCGGGCAAGAATGCTGCCCAACCACCCCCTGCGGGGGTGTTGCTGGTCGGCCAGACAGACCGGCTGTTTCCCCCTGGCGCCCGGCCGTGGGCGGGTGCACAAAAAGGAGCCTTGGGCGCCGCGGTGGAGCCTCCAAGGCGCTTATTTCTTGGGCGGCAACTTGTTTTACTACGCTTACGACAACGCTACTTTGACAACTCATGAATGCAATACTGATGCCGCGGTATTTGAACGAGCAGATGATGGTCTTGCTCTGGAGCGCCGACGAGCTGGTTCCGGGATTCGCGGTGTTCATAGTCGGGGTGCTTATCGAGCAGAAATTGATTGCTCTGATTCTGGCATTGGTGGTTGTGCGGGCGCTGCGCAAAGTCAAGGAAGGCCGGCCGGATGGATTTTTGCTGCATCTACTGTATTGGTTGGGGTTGCTTAGCACCAAGTCTCGATCCATGCCCAATCCGTTTATCCGAGAGTATCTTTCCTGAGCGGTCCGGAAAAGGAATCTGCCATGGAATTTCGCGACTTCAAAATCAGCTTTAGTCAGCTTCTCAAGCAGAACAGAATCAAGGATGGTGTGATTCTGATGCTCGTGATCGCCAATCTGGCGGCGGTTTTCGGGTGGTTGAGAACGCGCGAGACCGTTGTATTGGTGCCGCCAACCCTGAATGAACGCGCCCAGGTGTCGTTCAGCTCTGCGTCTCCAAGTTATACCAAGTCCTGGGGGTTTTACGTCACATCGCTTGTGGGCAACGTGTCACCCGGCAACATTGATTTTGTGGTGGAGTCGCTGGGGGAGATCCTATCTCCCGAAGTCTACCATGACGTCAAAGCCGCACTTGCACGCCAGATTCAGGAGATCAAAGAAGAGAGCACGACGGTTACGTTTTCACCGCAACAGATAGTGTACGAAGATGAGACCAAAAAGGTATTCGTCTACGGGCGTATCAGGGTGGCTGGCCCTGGTAGCAAGCCGCGCGACATCATGCGCACGTATGAGTACATCCTCGATATGCGTTTCGGTCGGCCATGGGTGACCCACTTTGATGTATATGAAGGTGTGCCGCAGACACTGACGGTCGTCCAGGAGAAGAAACGCGGCGCCGGCCAATCGGAATCGTAGGTCGCGATGGACAGCCGTTATTTCGGCTTCATGATCCTGGCTCCGACCCTTTTGTGGCCGGGTTGGGCAGTTTCGCAAAACGCGGTTCTGGAGGCAGAGGGCGTGGCGTTGCCGGGAGTTCCGACGACTGTAACCGCGCGGCCGAAAACCAGCCCCGCGGCCCTGCCGATCAATGCCCGCACAACGGTAAAGGCTGCAGACAAGAAGGCCGCCGATCCGTTGGTGTCGATTTCTTCAACCGATCTCAACGTCACCCTGACAGTAAAACCCGGGACAACCGAACTCGTAACGATAGCACGCAACTATCTCAACCGAATCATCACGCCATTTGAAAACCCCAAAGTGGTTACTGCGAGCGACATCGAGTTTCATCAAGAGGGGCGGGACGTCTTCATTGGCACCTCGTCGGACAAGCCGGTTGGCGTGTATGTGATGGCAGCCGATCCTGAAGACGTTCGCGCCATAAGTCTTGCGCTGGTGCCGAAGGCCATACCGCCTCGCACGTTGAGGTTACAGTGGCATGAGGATGGAATGCAGCACACGCCGCGCACAGCGGCCCGTCGCTGGGAAGAATCGCAGCCGTTTGTCCAGACGGTGACTGCCCTGTTGCGCGACGTCGCCAAGGGTTTCGTGCCGGAAGGCTACTCTCTTGGCAGGCCCAACTCGGAATTTCCTTGTGGTTTTGATCCGGAGATCTGGCTGACCACCGAACAGGTGCTCGAGGGTAGCCATTTCAGAGTGCTCGTGCTTAAAGCGGTGAATCAGGGAGCAGCACCGTACGAGTTGGCCGAGAGCGCCTGTGCTCAAGCCGGGGTTGTCGCGGTTGCCGCTTACCCCAATCTGATTGTGGACCCCGGATTGGCCAGCGAGCTTTATGTTGTTATAAGGCGGCCGGTGCCGGGTAAGTCGAGCTCCCTGAGGGCGCGGCCGCGTGTAACGGAGGGGGGGCACTAGCTCATGAACATGACCGCAGGCAGCCAGTGGTTTCGGATGCGCACGCCGGAACAGCGTCGATTGATCGTGGTCAGCGGTGTATTCACGCTGGTCATGGGTTTGATCTACTTGAGCGTAGGCACGGAGACGACCGATTTCGGGCTCAGGTCCCGGCCACTGAAGCTGTCCTCGGAAAACGTGCTTACCGGTGAAGACCCGAAAGCGCTGGGGCTCGATGCGCTCGGGGCGCGGCAGAAGGCGGCGGAAAAGGAGCGCGATCAGCTCCGCTATGAGTTGGAGAACATAACGCGGACCCTCGAGCAAGAGCGAGAGCAGCGCAAATCGGCGGAAGAGAGCCTGCACACGATGCTCAAGGACATGTTTGGCGAAACCGCCACGCGAATCTCCAACGTTACCAGCGAGAACCGGAAGTTGCTCGACCAACGCCTGAAGGCCAATGCCTTGCAGCAGAACGAAACAAATATGCCGTCAGTGCCGGTCGAAGCGCTATCAGCGCAGGTCGCAGTTCCGTCAGCCCCGGTTGCGGCTCAGTCGACCCCGGTTGCGGCTCAGTCGACCCCGGTTGCGGTTCAGTCGACCCCGGTTGCCGTTCAGTCGACCCCGGTTGCGGTTCAATCGACCCCGGTTGCGGTTCAGTCAGCCCCGGTCGAAGCCCCACCGATGACAGCGGAGGAAGAGCTCTATGCTTTATTCTCGACTCAGGGGGCGGCGCCCAGGCAACCGCGCGCCAACGAACAGCGGCGCAGCACCCCGGACGAAAGCGTGAAGCGGCCCGCCGATCCTGTGGCCACTCCTATCGCCTTCAACAGACAACAACAGTCGCCCTCCTTCAACAGACAGACACAGCCGGTCTCGAGTAAACGTCCCGTCGCGTCGCCAAAACAAGACGTGAAGATAAAAGTCTACGGGGGCGAAGCGGAGCCTGAGGAAGTTGTGGAGCAAGAGGAAGGCATTTTCTTGCCGGCGGGCAGTACGCTGCCAGGCGTTCTCATCACTGGCGCTGATGCGCCGACGAGTCTGAGCGCGCGGCGTGACCCTACGCCCGTGCTCGTGCGCATCAAACATGAGGCGATTCTGCCAAACCGTTTCCATGCCGATGTGCGCGATTGCTTTGTCGTGTTAGCGGCGATGGGTGATCTGTCATCGGAACGCGCCAACATGCGCAGCGAGACGCTGACTTGTGTGCGCGAGGACGGCGGCGTGATCGAAGTGGCGCTTGATGCCTTTGCGGCGGGGGAAGACGGCAAGGCAGGTATGCGCGGGCGCCTGGTGACCCGTGAGGGTGCGATTATCGCGCGGACGCTATTGGCGGGTTTTCTGGCTGGTATTGGAAATATCTATCGCCCAACGGCGATCTCCGGTCTCCAGACCTCCCCCGGTGGCGACACGCTTTTTCAGAAGCCCGATACCGGCGATGCCCTGGAGGCGGCGGGGTTCTCGGGGGCCTCACGGGCGATGGAAAGATTGGCTGACTACTATATTGAACTGGCCGAGGAAAAAGTACCGGTTATCGAAGTCGATGCCGGTCGACAGGTCGATGTCATTCTTACCAAGGGAGTGACCTTGGAACTACGCGAGGCTGAAGCATCATGAGAATCCGCAATTTTCTGAGTTTTCTGCTTGTGCCACTCATTGTGGTTACAGGGTTTCCCCCGGTCCGAGCCGCGGAACCGTCAGCTTTCCCGCTTCCGGATCTTTCCTCTTACGGGGCGATTACAGGCATGCAGCGGATTCCAACGGACGGGTTTCAGCTGGTAGAACTGGGGAAGGGCCGAATCATGCTGATCTCGCAGGAAGGCCACTATGCGGTCGTGGGCGGTCGCATCATGGATTTCTGGAACGGACTGGAGATCAAGTCACTGGATGATTTGAAACGCTCGAATCGCATACCGGCCAGTCGCCTACCGCCGGAAGGTCTCGGTGCGGTCAAGCTGGGCGAGGGACCGAGAATCACCTTGTTCATCGATCCCCTGTCCCCGACCACCGGGGATGTTCTCAGTGCGGCGAGAGATATGAGCAGCAGATACGCCGTTCATCTGGTGCTGCTTCCCACCAGCAAGGATCGGACCGAGGTAAGCCGACGGTTGCTTTGTCTCGAGCCCGCGGAAGCCTTGAAGCATCTGGGTGGAGAATTGAGCGAGGCGTCCCTGCCGCCCGGTAAAGATGGCTGTGGTCGGGAGAAACTGCAACGCAATCTGGTGGCCGCAACGCTGTTCAGGGTGAGAAAAGTGCCTTTTGTCGTGGCGGCGAACGGGGCTTTCAGCGCCGGATTGCCGGATGATTATCGGGGCTTTTTCGACGATAACACAGAGTGAGAGAGTAGCAGGCATGCGTATCCTGATCACTTTGATGATGAGCTGTTTGCTCTGCGGCTGCATCTCGATGCTTGGCGTCGGGGAGCAGGAATTTTCCTGCAAGGGGTTCCCGGAAGGGTCCCGTTGCGTGGCGGCGCGAGATCTTCTGGAGGCAACCGATCACGTTGACCGGGTGGGGCCCACCGGTGACAAGACAGGCGCCGATGCGGTCGCGGACGACAGCTACGCTGGCGTTTACCAAACGTTGCCCGCCGGCTACTCCCCCGCTACCCCTGCCGTGATACCGCAGATAGAAGAGCCGTTGCCCATACGCACGCCGTCGAGCGTGATGCGCATTCTGATAATGCCCTGGGAGACGGAAGGCGGCGATCTCAACGCCGGCGGATTGGTCTATACCGAGGTGCAGGGACGCCGTTGGTCTCTGGGTGAACCGGCCATCAGCTCGCCGCCGCGTTTTTTCCCGCTGCAGCGCAACGAGCGCGTCACTCAGACACCGGGTCGCGGTTCACCGAACAGCGATTATGACGGCGACCCCGGCGCGCGCGACCGGGCTGTGCAGCAGGCAACCGAGATGGGTCGTGGAATCTTGACCCAGACTGGCACGAAGCCGAAGCGCAACCCTGAATAGTGAGCGTAGCGAGCGCAATGTCGGGACTAAGGGTTCTGCCAGAAATAAGTTTGCATCTCTTAGGTCCAGGCGCCCGTGTGGCAAGGCGCGAGGCAGGCGAATAGCCGGCTATTTAACTGCCGAAGCAACGCCGCCACGCGCGATGGATAGACGTCGCACAGGGATGTGCAAGTGTCGCGGGCGC
>JBPCXK010000588.1:0-2552 GCA_051008635.1 Gammaproteobacteria bacterium | reverse complement strand
CGAGGATCGTGTCGAGGTCCTCGAGTGTGGAGTTACCGGCGGCAGCGGCCTTCGCGATTTCATCAAGCGCGCCTTTTGTGCTGGCTAGCGTCGAGTCCAATGGCAACTGCTGCAGCTTGTCTAGTAGAGAACTGATCTTGTGTTCGATCTGCTCGAGGCCTGACGACTCGGTTGGGAATATGTGGTACCCGTCGCCAACGTCAATAGTCGCGGGCTCCACGTCGTCGAAGAAATCCAGCGCCACAAAAAGACGACCGGTAACGAGGCTGCCGCTCTTGAGAGACGCCCTCAGCCCCGATGCGACACTCGTTTCCATAATGTGCGCGAACTCTGAGGCTCCTTCGGTCGTGTCGGGCAGATTGATCCGGGCCGGGTCGAGGCGTATGAGTACTGGAATACGAATGTGTCCGTCGGGGCCTAGCGTCGTATCATCCGACACGTGGTCAAACGAGACACTGCGCACCGTGCCCACCTGGATACCGCGGTATTGGACCGGCGCGCCTTTCACAAGCCCGCGGACCGACGTGTCAAACAGCAGAACATAGTCCTTGTGGTGAACAAACGGGTGCGTATTGATGCTCTTGTGGTCCGGGAACAGCTCAAATTCGGCATACTTATCCACCGCGATGCCGGGTTCCGCATCCTCGGGAAGGTCGAAGGACACGCCGCCCACGAGCATCGCCTCAATGGATTCGGTCTTGACCGACAGACCGCCGGCGTGCATGTCCATGGAGATGCCGCTGGAATTCCAGAACCGGGTGTTGCTCGTTACCAGGCCGTGGTACGGCGCCTTGACGAACACCCCGTAACGGCCATGACCGGTCTCGGTATCCAGCTCGGCGCTCTCGACGCGACCTACCGTGTAGCCGCGGTACATGACCGGATTGCCCGGGCGCAGCGTTGCCGCGTTTGGTGCGGTTAGCACGACGTGCAAGCCGGGGGTGGTGGGCGGTGTGACCGGAATATCGTCTTGACCCCGGTACTCGCGCATGCCTGATTCACCGATACCGGGCGAGATTTCTATGTACGCCCCCGACAACAGGGTACCCATGCCCGAGATTCCCGCCGGACCGAGACGCGGTCGCACGACCCAGAACTGGGTGTCCTCGCGCAGCAGATCGCGTGCCTCGCGATCGAGCCTTGCGTGCACCGTGACGCCATTCATGCCTTCGGTCAACTCAATGCCTTCGACAAGACCTAGCTCGACGGCACGCAGTTTGATTTTTGTCTTGCCCACCTCGATGCCGTCAGCGGTATCAAACGTGATAGCGACCAGCGGGCCACGTGTCGAGTAGGCATGCGCCACTACCCAGATGCCGAGGATTGCCGCCACGATGGGCACTACCCATATCGGGGAAATTTTTTTGCCTTTATCTACTACTGTTGCTTCAGTCATGGTCTTCTTCCACGTGTGAGATGGCGTCCCAGATGAGACGCGAGTCGAAAGATGCCGCCGCCACCATCGTTACCATGACCACGCCGGCAAATGCCAGTGCGGCCGTACCCGGTCGTATAACGAGGAGTCCGGCGAGTTGAATAAGCGCCACGAGTATGGCGACGACAAAGACGTCGATCATCGACCAGCGGCCGACAAACTCGGTGATTCGGTAAAGCAGCGTGCGCTGCGCCGGTTCGGCCTGCGAATGGCTGGACACACTCCAACAAAGCCAGAACATTACGATGATTTTGGCCAGCGGTATCAGCACGCTGGCGATAAAAATGACCAGGGCGATGGGATAGGAACCGTGTTCCCACAGCGTTACCACGCCGCCCACAATGGTGCTGGCGGTCACACGACCTAGCTGCTCTGTGTACATAATGGGCAACACGTTGGCGGGAATGAACAGAATGCAGGCGGTAATGAGCAGGGCCAGCGTCTTCTGCAGGCTGTTCGGTGTGCGCAAATGAAGGCTGGAGCCACAGCGCGGACAGTGCCCGAGTTCAAGGCCCGACAATTTACCGCAGGTATGACACGCGGCAAGGTTTTGGGCCGCTGCGGAGTTGGCGGAATAGCCAGTCATGCTCTGGCCTCCTCGATAGCCGCCCATATCTGCAGGCGGTCGATGGACGCCAGGGCCGCGGTGAGACACACCGAAAACCCCGCGAACGCCCAAAAGGAAACGCCCAGGACAACCGTGGCTAACGAGGCGATCTTAGTGAAGCTCACCAGCACGCCGATCAGAAACACCTCGACCATGCTCCATGGACCAATATGAAACACGAGTCGTCCGATCTGCGGCAGCCAGCGATAGCGCCGGCCGGTCACCAGCGGTAGAAGCAAAACGATTAAGGCGGCGTTGAGTAAGCCGGGCGCAATGATGATAAACACCAGCACCAGAAACGCCAGCAATCTGCTGCCAGCGTTGTAGAGTTCACCGGCGCTTTGCGGCAGCGTCATGACCTGTTCGAGACCGGAGGCCTTGAAGGCCAGAAACGGAAACAGATTGGCAACCACCAGCAGCATGGCGGCCGCCGCGGCGTACGCCAACGCGCGGCGCAGCCCGTCCCTAGGCTTTGAGGCAACGGGCGTCCGGCAGCGCGGACACGATGTC
>JBPCXK010000587.1:0-20125 GCA_051008635.1 Gammaproteobacteria bacterium | reverse complement strand
GTACCTCGGTGACACGCTGGCCATATTACGGGCTAAAATGGCGACCAAGCGTGATGAACGTCAGTTTTTTCGACGTAAAATTTTGAAAAATAACGAGATTTCGTGAGATTTTGTGACCACCGTCACGATTCGGGACAGGCTGGGCCAGCTCGGGCTTACAAGTAGTACCCCTTCTCTTCGTGCTGGGTGAGATCGAGACCCTCAGTTTCCTGCTCTTCGTCTACGCGCAGGCCGATGAATGCGTCGACGATTTTCAGCACGACAAAGGTTGCGGCCGCGGTCCAGCTCAACGTCGCGGCGATGCCGGTAAACTGCACGCCGAGCTGGCTGCCGATGCTCATGCCTTCCGCAAGACCCGCCCCGCCCAGCCCCGCCGCGACGAAAATCCCTGCCATCATGGTGCCGAGAAGCCCGCCTACACCGTGCACGGGAAACACATCGAGCGAATCATCGATCTTGAGAGAGCGCTTGATGTAGCCGGT
Source organism: Gammaproteobacteria bacterium (assembly GCA_051008635.1). Classification (GTDB taxonomy): domain Bacteria; phylum Pseudomonadota; class Gammaproteobacteria; order JBPCXK01; family JBPCXK01; genus JBPCXK01. Next base: position 19,643 of record JBPCXK010000587.1, on the reverse strand, counting down.
GGCCATGAAACAAATGGTGCCGGCCGCCATGCCGATAACCAGCGCTCCCAGAGGGCCGACAAAACCGGATGCCGGCGTGATCGTGCCAAGCCCCGCCACCATGCCGGTAACGATGCCCAGCACGCTTGGCTTGCCGTAACGCAGCCACTCCATGGCCATCCAGGCCAGCGACCCGGCGGCAGCGCTGATGTGCGTCACTAACATAGCCATCCCTGCATCGCCGTTGGCCGCAACGGCGCTGCCCGCGTTGAAACCGAACCAGCCAACCCACAACATGCCCGCGCCGGTTACCACCATGGTCATGTTATGCGGTGGCATAGGCGTGGTCGGAAAGCCGCGGCGACTACCCAGCACCATTGCTGCGACCAGCGCGGCCACGCCGGCAGTGAGATGCACGACAAGGCCGCCAGCGAAATCGAGCACGCCCATTTCGCCCAACCAGCCGCCGCCCCAAACCCAGTGACATACCGGCAGGTACACGACGGTGAGCCACAGTGTCGAGAACCACAGCATCGCGGAATACTTCATGCGCTCGGCGAAACCGCCGACCACCAGGGCAGGCGTGATGATGGCGAAGGTAAGCTGAAACATCACGAACACTGTCTCTGGAATCGAGCCGGAGACCGAATCGCGTGCAACGTCGGCCAGAAACGCGTTACTCAAACCCCCGATAACGCCGTTCAATCCACCGCCGTCGGAAAAAGCCAGACTGTAGCCGTAGAGCAGCCACAGAATGCTCATGAGGCAGGTAATGGAAAAGCACTGCATCAAAACCGACAGCACGTTTTTCGCACGCACCAACCCTGCATAAAACAGGGACAGGCCGGGTATGGTCATGAACAGCACCAGTGCAGTGGAAGTCAGTAGCCAGGCGGTGTCGCCCGAATCGGGCGTGTCCTGTGCAAAAACGACAGCAGGCGCGAGGACCGCGGCCACTATCAGCAGTACCCCAAGACGTGGCGTGACTCGTCTCATCGAATACCTCCCTCGTTATTTTTAGAGTTACCGGCGACGCAGAACGAATGCCACCGGGCAAAGCTACAGCGCGTCGTTGCCGGTCTCGCCTGTGCGGATGCGAATAGTCTGCTCGATCTCGGTCACGAAGATCTTTCCGTCTCCTATCTTGCCAGTCTTGGCGGTGCCGATAACGGCCTCCACCACAGCTTCGACCTGCTCAGCGCTGACGGCGATTTCAAGTTTGATCTTCGGCAGAAAATCCACGACGTACTCGGCGCCGCGGTAAAGCTCGGTGTGCCCCTTCTGCCGCCCGAACCCTTTGACCTCGGTTACGGTCAGCCCCTGAACGCCGATCTCGGACAGCGCCTCGCGGACGTCGTCCAGCTTGAAAGGTTTGATGATTGCGGTGACCAGTTTCATTTTATGTCCCCTGCTGCGAATCGGATGCCGGTCCTGAAATCAGGACACATTGAAGCATAATAATCCCCAAGGATCGTTTTCTCTGCCCCAGTTTGGTGCGCTTTGCACTCATTGTGTGCGTGGTTGCTTTTCGACTTCCGCCCACAATTTTTGCAGGCGCTTGGCGGAAACCGGTATCACCGTGCCGAGACGTTGAGCAAACAAGGACACACGAAACTCCTCCAGCATCCAGCGAAAGGTTTCCATCTCAGTAGTGACTGCAGTTTCCGTGCCATTGGCGCGTGCCCGATAGCCTGCCACCCAGGGCGCGATCTGCGCCCGCAGCTCAGCGTCGCGACGGGGGTTTGCTTCCAGCCCTGCGAGGCGTCGATCAACCGCATCGAGGTAACGAGCGACGTGTGGCAGCCATTCCGTTGCCGTGTCTTGGATGAATCCCGGATAGATCAGCGCCTGCAGGTGGTTTTGGATATCTTCAACCGCGTCCGGCCAGGCGTCGGCACGGCCATTGGCGAGCGTTTGTCGCACGCGGTGGTGCGCCGACAGCACTTCGAACACGGTCATGCACAGCTCGTCGGCGACTCCCGGCAACTCCGCGCGCAGCGCGAGTCGCGCCTCGAAGGTCTCGCGATTCCTGACCGGCTCCTGCCCGTTCAGAAACACCCGATCGAACGCGGTTTCCAGCAGATCATCTTTCAGGGCGTCGCAGCTCCCGATGGTCCGATACAACAGACATGAGCGCTGGATCTCCGGCAGATTCCTGCGCACATACTTTGCCTGTTCGCGCGCGCGCAACATGAACAGCCGGCGCACCCCAAGGTGGCTGTGCGCCCGCGCCTTGTCCGGCGTATCCACGAGCCTCAACGCAACGGAGTCTTGTTCGTCGATGAGCGCGGGATAGCCCTTGAGCCTGAATCCACCGCTGTCGATCTCGACCTCGGCCGGCAGGTCGCCGAAAGTCCACTCCTTGATGCCAGCGCGTTGGTAAGGCGTCCGCGGGCAAGGCTTCGAATTGATCCGATATCCGCGCCGCGAGGCGCTCCTTGAGGCTCGTCAGATCTCGCCCGGCCGCTATCTCCGCGGCGTTGCTGTCGACAACCCGAAAGCGCATGCGTAAATGTACTGGCAACTCGTTCGGTCGCCACGAGTCCTGCGGGACTTCGATGCCGCTCAGTCGTTGGAGCTGATGACCGAGCGCGTGCAACAACGGGGCGCTTTGCGATTTCAGTTCCTTGTGGCAGGCTGCGGCAAACTCCGGCGCGGGCACGAAGTTGCGCCGCAGTTGCTTGGGCAGGGTCTTGAGCAGCGCAGTAATCTTTTCTTCCAGCAGCCCGGGCACAAGCCATTCACAATGCGCCGGGTCGACCTGGTTCAACATTGTCACCGGCACGGTCAAGGTAATCCCGTCATCATCGTCGCCGGGCTCGAAGCGATACTCCAGCGGCAATGATGTCCCGCTAACATCCAGTTGATCGGGGAAGTCGATCTCATTGACGGCATCAGCGCCGTGTTGCATCAGCCGATCACGATCAAGAAACAGCAATCGCGGACTTTGTCTGCTCGCAGCCCGGTACCATTTTTCGAAGGCAGCTGCACTGTAGATGTCGGGCGGCACGATCGCATCGTAAAACGCGAACAGCCTACGATGCGCAATGAGAACATCGCGTCGTCGCGCTTTGGCTTCCAGCAGTTCGACAGCCTTGATCAGATCCGCGTTGTGCTTGAAAAAGGCTGCTCGTGTTTGCCAGCGCCGTTCCACCAGCGCGCCCTGAACGAAAATTTCACGTGACTCTTCCGGTTTTATCGGTCCGTAGTTTACGCGCCGCCGCGACACGATTACCAAACCATAGATACTGATGTTTTCGAACGCCCCCACCTGCCCTGCGCGCGGCTGCCAATGTGGTTCCGCATAGCTGCGCTTGACAATATGTTGCGCGACGCCTTCGATCCACGCAGGTTCGATGCGCGCCACCGTGCGGGCGAAAAGCCGCGTCGTTTCGGTGAGCTCGGCCGCGACCACCCATTTGGGCGGTCTCTTGAACAGGCCCGAGCCGGGAAACACATGAAAGCGGCGATTGCGCGCGCCGCTAAATGACTTGTCCTCCTGCTGAACGCCGACGTGGCTGAGCAGACCGCCAAGCAGCGCGGTATGAACGACACGATAGTCGGCGGCTTGCGTGTTTTTTTTCAGGCCGAGCGCGCGCGTCATCAGCGAGAGTTGGCGATGCACATCGTGCCACTCCCGAATTCGTGTGTAAGACAGGAAGCGTTGCTTGCAGAGTTTTCTGAAGGCGGACCTCGACAGCGTCTCCTGTTGTTCCCGGACGTATGCCCACAATTTCAACAGGGTAATGAAATCCGAAGCCGGATCTTCGAACTCACGATGTCGTTCATCGGCGGCTTCCTGATGTTCGAATGGCCGCTCGCGCGGATCGTGCGTGGCGAGTGCGCTGGTCAGCACCAGCATCTCGCGCAGGCAGTGCATGTCGTCTGCGGCGACCAGCATGCGCGCAAGCTTCGGATCGACAGGCAGACGCGCGATCTTCCAGCCCAGGCGAGTGAGCCGACGATCGTCATCCAGGGCGGCGAGTTCCTGCAACAGGCGGTAAGCGTCGTTGACGTAACGCGTGTCGGGTTGATCCAGGAACGGAAAGCTCTCGACGCCGCCGAGTTCGAGATGCCGCATTTGCAGCACCACCGCCGCCAGGTTGGTGCGCAGCAGCTCGGGCACGGTGAATTCCGGGCGACCCGACAAATCCTCCTCTGAATAAAGCCGTATGCAAACGCCCGGGCCGGTACGACCGCAGCGTCCCATGCGCTGTTTGGCGGACGCCTGCGAAATGTTTTCTATCCGCAATTGCTGCACCTTGGCACGCACGCTGTAACGGCTGATACGCGCCGTGCCGGGATCGATGACGAAACGGATGCCTGGCACGGTGAGCGAGGTCTCGGCGACATTCGTCGCGAGCACGATACGCTGGCCCTGGTGCGCCCGGAAAATCCTGTTCTGTTCTGTCGCCGACAACCGCGAATACAAAGGCAGGAGTTCGACGCCCGCCGGCAGATGCTTGCGCAGCGCGCCGCGCATTTCACGAATTTCCCGTTCGCCTGGCAGAAATACCAACATATCGCCGGACCCGAGACGCCGCAGCTCGTCGACAGCCTGCAGAATGCCCTGCTGTTGTGGGTCCGTGTTGTCGTCGGAATCGTCGGCAAGCGGCCGATAACGCACCTCTACCGGATAGGTGCGGCCTTCGACCTGTATGACCGGTGCATTGTCAAAGTGGCGAGAGAAACTGTCGGGGTCGATGGTCGCAGACGTCACGATGACTTTCAGGTCAGGGCGTTTCGGCAGCACGCGTTTCAGATAGCCGAGCAAGAAGTCCACATTGAGATTACGCTCGTGCGCCTCGTCGATGATCAGCGTGTCGTACTGGTCCAGCCAACGGTCGCGCTGCAGCTCCTGTAACAGGATCCCGTCGGTCATGAGCTTGATGTAAGAATCCCCTCCAAGCTGGTCGCTGAATCGAATTTTGTAGCCGACGGCCTCCCCGACCGCGCCGCCCAGTTCTTCGGCTATGCGTTGGGCGACGCTGCGGGCCGCGATCCGACGCGGCTGGGTGTGGCCGATAAGGCCGCCGACACCCCGGCCAAGCGACAGGCAGATCTGGGGCAATTGGGTGGTTTTGCCCGAGCCCGTCTCGCCGCAGACGATGATCACCTGATGGGCGTTTATCGCATGACCGATCTGCTCCCGCTGGGCGACGATCGGTAACTCTTTGTGAAAATCCGGCAGCGGCACCCCATCGAGTCTGGTCTGAAAACGCAGTCTGGAAGCCGCGATCCGGGCTGTCAGCGCCGTCACAGCCCTGTCCCGGCGCTGGCCTGGCGGTTCGGCCCGAATCCGCGCGAGGCGCTTGCGAACCGCATGACGATCTGCAAGCATGCAGTCTCCTACCTGAGCTTCCAACTCAGCGATGGACGAGGAGAAATCCACTAACTAACGAATTTTCAGAAGTTACGGAAACGACCATGAGACGGAAATCAAGCGATCTGCCCGAGTACACCGTGGTCAAGCACCCACGGGCCAAACACGTGCGCCTCAAGCTTTCGTTGCAGGGCAAACTCGAGATCATAGTGCCGAAAAACTACGACCTGCGCGGCATTCCCGGCGTCATCCGTGACAAGCGCCCTTGGCTGGACCAGGCGGAAGCGCAGCTCCAGAGACAACGCCAGGACCTTCCCGCTGATCACTTTGCCGAGCGGCCGGTTGTCGTTCGTTTACGGGCCATAGACGAAAGATTTCGAGTCACCTACAAACTCAAACGCAGCGATTCCATTGAGCTGTTGGAATCGGGCGCCATGCTCACACTTAGCGGACCAGTCAACGATCTTGGCGTATGCGTGGACGCGCTGCAAGGCTGGCTGCGTGACAAGGCGCGCGAGTCAATGGCGCCGTGGCTCGAGCGCACCAGCCGGCGGCTGGAACTGCCTTACAAACGCGTAAGCATTCGCGGTCAGAAGACGCGCTGGGGGAGCTGCACAGCGCAAAAGGTCATAAACCTGAATTACAAATTGCTGTTTCTACCGCGTCGGCAAGTCTACTACGTGCTGGTGCACGAGCTTTGCCATACGAAATGTTTGAGCCATTCGCAGCGCTATTGGTCGATAGTCGAATCCAAGCTCCCGGACTACATGCGCTACGAGCAGGAGCTGCGAACCGCGTGGCGTTACGTGCCCCTGTGGGCATCGCCCGAAGCGTGAGCCACTAGCTGCCCAGAACAACAGACGTATGCGAGACAGTTCGTGGGCGACGGCGTTGTTCCGCGCCGCGCTTTGTGTAACTTTGCTGGTCATCACGTTCCTGGCGATTACGCCGCAACCGCAACAGTATGGTCTGCACATAGGTGATAAGCTCAATCACTGGTTTGCATTCTATGTGCTTGCGCTGCTCGCAGATTTTTCTTTTCCCAAAGACGGACTCGCTGCATCTAAAATCGCGTTGTTGCTGACATACGGTCTGGCTCTGGAGACTATTCAGCATAACCTGCCGAATCGCGAATTTTCATCGCTCGATTTTGTCGCGAACCTCGCGGGAGTCCTCACTTACTACGCCAGCGTGCCGTTGCTGAAGCAATTGCCGATGTCACGCTATCGATGGCGCGAAAGTTAACGCGGTTCGCGCGCTCGAGGTGGGTTGTGTAGGAGCGGCTTCAGCCGCGAAGAAAACAAGCGAGTTCGCATTCGCGGCCGCCCCTCATCTCCCCTCCTGCGAGAGCAGGGGAGATGAGAAAAGGTCCTTTCTGTATGACCGTTTCTGCACGTGGTGTCGTCGACTTTCTGCGAGACCCCTGACCGCTCCCACACGCGCAGCGTACGATAGACAATCTGTCCACGCGCACCACAGGCGAGACTCAACTGTTCCATAGCACACCACCCGAACCGGATAACGCCGGCTTTCTCCTGCGCTTCTTCGGCGTCTTCCGCTACAGCCGTCGCGCGGTGGAGCTCGTGTGGTCGACAAGCCCCGCGCTCACTGTGCTGCTGGCGGCTGCGACCCTGGTCGCCGGTATCCTGCCGGCCGCCATGGCCTACGTCGGACAGCTCATCGTCGACGGCGTGGTCGCAGCCATCGAACAACGCGCGCAAACAGGCACCGCGGACACCAGCGAGGTTGTGTTCTGGGTTGTGGTGGAGGCGGTGATCGTATCGGCGATCGCCGGCGCGCAACGCGTTATCTCCGTTTGCCAGTCCCTGCTGCGCGCCCAGCTCGGGCAACGCGTCAATGTGATGATTCTCGACAAAGCGCTCACGTTGCAGCTTACGCATTTCGAGGACTCGGAGTTCTATGACAAGCTCACACGCGCGCGCCGCGAGGCCTCCAGTCGCCCACTGAGTCTGGTAAACCGCACCTTCGGCCTCGCACAGAACATTATTTCCTTATTGAGCTACGGCGTACTGCTCTTTCAGTTCTCGCCATGGGCGATGCTGGTCCTCGTCGCTGCGGGTATTCCTGCTTTCATCGCCGAGGCCAAGTTTTCCGGCGACGCGTTTCGTCTGTTTCGCTGGCGTTCGCCCGAGACGCGCATGCAGATCTACCTCGAAACCGTGCTTGCGCGCGAGGACAGCGCCAAAGAGGTCAAGCTCTTTCAGCTGGGGTCGAAGCTGCTGCAACGCTATCGGGACATCTTCACCAAGCTATACACGGAAGACCGCAAGCTCACATTACGGCGAGACAGTTGGGGCTTCGTGCTCGGGCTGCTCGGCACGGGCGCACTCTATGGCGCGTATGCGTGGATCGCGCTTGCCGCCATAGCCGGGTCGATCACACTCGGCCAGATGACGATGTATCTGGTGTTGTTCCGACAGGGCCAATCCGCGGTTTCGGCCATACTCGAGGCAATCAGCGGGATGTACGAGGACAATTTGTATCTGTCGAACCTGTACGAATACCTCGAGCAGGAAATCATCGCGCCGGACGGCGCGGCCGCGAAAGGACCGCTGCCCGGCGACGGCGTTCGGTTCGAGAACGTGTCATTCACGTATCCCGGCGCCGGGGCGCCGGCCTTGCAGAACATCTCTTTGCATTTGCGACCGGGCCAGACGCTGGCGCTGGTCGGAGAAAACGGGTCGGGCAAGACGACGCTCATCAAGTTGCTCACGCGTCTTTACGATCCCGGCGCGGGTCGAATCCTGCTCGACGGTCTCGATCTTCGCGAATGGGACCCCGAGGTGCTACGGCGCAGGATCGGCGTGATCTTTCAGGACTTCGTGCGCTATCAGCTCGTGGTCGGCGAAAACGTCGGCGCCGGCGACGTCGATCATTTCGATGACAGGGATCGCTGGCGCGAGGCCTCCGAAAAAGGTATGGCGGCGCCGTTTATCGACACGATGCCCAAAGGCTACGCAACGCAACTCGGGCGCTGGTTCGAGGGCGGACGCGAGCTGTCCGGCGGGCAATGGCAAAAGATCGCGCTATCGCGCGCCTTCATGCGCACGCGCGCAGACATCCTGGTGCTCGACGAGCCCACCGCCGCCATGGATGCGCTCGCCGAAGCCACGATATTCGAGCACTTCGGTGGCCTCACCAAAGACAAAATGGCGATTCTCATCTCCCACCGCTTCTCGACAGTCCGCATGGCCGACTACATCCTCGTTGTGGAAGGCGGCAAAATCATGGAGCACGGTACGCACGACGAGTTGATGGCGTTGAACGGGCAGTACGCGCACCTGTTCTCGTTACAGGCGGAGGGGTATCGGTGAGTCTGTGTGAAACGTAAGGCCCTGATTTCCCGCCTGACTCTAGGCAAGTATACGCCTTGGTAGTATAGTGGCGGCATGCTGCTCTCTGTCGCCGAGACACCAGTTTTTGAAAGCCAATGGCCACTGTAACTGGACCGAAGAAGAGAGAGGGGCATTCGCCGCATACATCGCCCGTAATCCGGACGCCGGAGATGTCGTTCCCAAATCTGGAGGTCTCCGCAAGGTCCGCTGGCGCCGGGCAGGATCAGGTAAATCCGGTGGTGTGCGCGTGATTTACTTCACCCAAATTGCCGCTGGAAAAAGTCATTCTGCTTACCCTGTATGCAAAGGCCAGGACTGATAACCTCACCGCATCAAAGTTAAAGGAGATACGCCGTGCCCTCAAAGACTAAGCCGCTTAACGAGAATGAGCTGGAAGCATATGAATCCCAGCGTAATCTCGCCGCCGATCTAATCGAGTCCGTAAAACAAATGAAATCTGGTCACGACAAGGTCGCTTACTCTGCCGCGATCGAAGCACGCGAAAAGACCGGCCTGTCGCAATCTGAGTTTGCCACGCTGTTGGGTGTGTCAGTTCGCACCCTTCAAGGCTGGGAGCAGGGACGTAAACAGCCGAGTGGGGCGGCTCGTAAATTGCTGGCTATCGCGCGAACTAACCCAAAGGCACTTTTGCAAGTTACAGAGGAATAGCAAGTACAAGACTTGGGTACGTGGCAATGTTCGCCGAGCTGCGAGGTAACAGCCACGGCAGGGCGCCCTCCCGCCTGTTCTCGTTACAGGCGGAGGGGTATCGGTGAGTCCGTGTGATCGCACTGTGATCAATCGATGACGCGCCTCATCTTTACCCCGTCGTAGTCCGGAAATTTTCTTTTTCGTCGTTTGAAGCATCGTATTGGTTGCTGATTACCGGCGGCGGCGATATGTGTTATAACAGGCTTGTCACTCCTCCAGGGCCTGTCGGGTGATAGGGGCTAAACGCCTCGGCCCTATACTTTTCACCTGTAAACTTTTCTTTTCTGGTTCTGCTCGAGTCTGTTCAGGCGGATAGCGTCTTCGCATGTGCCGGAGGTACGAACCCTGAGACATCGACGCTCGATACTTTCTGAGGGCGCGAATGGGGTACCAGACAGACGCCAAACAGATTTCAAAAGCTCCGCTGCGGTCGTAACGCGGCGAGGCGTTTAAGCCTGCCCTCGTTCGGGCGGGATCAATCTTCACCGAGCCTCAAGATGCAGCGGCCGTTGGCCGTAGCTCGTAACATAAATAAATGCCGTCGCGGACCACTGGGCGTGGTCGGGCGGCACATCCGTGTGTCGCATTAACAAACAGCCGCCGTTGCAAGGAGTGCAACGGCAGAAAGGAGGCCAGGGATGTGGCTGATATTCTTGGCCGCACTGTGCGACGCCACCGCCGGGCCGTTGACCCGGATGATTGGCGCCACTACGCTGGTGGCGATCGTGTTCTGGCGGCAGGTTTTTGCTGCCGCCTTCGTCGCAGCGATGATCCTCAAGCGCCAAGGATGGCGCGGGTTGTTGGAATTTCCCAGGGGAAACAGATCGGTGGCGGCGGCAGGATTCGCCGCCGCTTCGGGACTATTCTTCTGGTCCCTTGCCGTCACGAGCGTCGCGCTGACGTTCGTACTCGGACTCTTTGGAAAGCCCGTCTTTTTGGTAGTACTTGGCGGGCTGATACTCGGCGAAACACCATCGTGGAAGGCTCTATGCGCCTTGGCCTTTGGCTTCATTGGTGTCTTGGTCATGGTGAAAACCGCAGCTGTCGGCGTTACGGCCACGGGCCTCTTGTTGGTGGCCGGCTCCGCGCTAGCCTACTCGGTCGCGATGATCGCCAGCCACCGCGCTGGTGTTGATAACGCGGAGCAGGGCGGGCGGTTACAAACACTAATGTGGCAACATTTGGTCTTGGGCGTCTGTGTAACGCCATGTGCTATTGGGTCCGTCGCGTCCATCGGGTTCGGCCGTGACTTGGGTATTGCCGTTGCGCTGGGCGTGGTTCAGCAAGTCGGGCAGTACTACTTTTTGATTCGCGGCATGGAGCGCCAGGTAACCACAGCGCGGGCGGCGGTGATACTGCTGGCTGCGGCGCCCCTGGCAATCTTCATGGCGTGGCCGTGGGAGCGGCCCACGCTATTGGAAGCGCTCGGGGCCGCGATGGTACTGACCTCCATCGCCATGGACGTAGAAAGTGAGAACAGATCTTAGCGGCCGCCGCTCCCGCTGTGGGACGATGGGTCATGCTTACTGCCGTGAGTTCACGAGCATGAACGCCCACCGTCCCGCAGGGAGGTGGGCATTAACTTCCTTTGTCCCCCCGCGCTCAAGCGCTGGGGGGCGAAGCCTTGAACACAGTAGACAGGGATCAGAGGGAACGTAAGGTCTGACACCGGGTCAGACCCCTGGCTTGTGTTTGATCTGCCCTACCTCCAGCAGGAACTCCGCTCCCGACATCGGCTCGTCCTCGGTGAGCACCTCCAGAGTCAAAAGCACTGCGCTGCGAAAAAGTCGAATGGCGCCGGAGCGGCTTACTCAGACGCAGTAAAGAAAAAGCTCTCGACGTTCGTCAAGTTACCGGTAGAAGTCCTTACGCCCACAGCCACCTGGTGCTCCGTATCCGGCGTCAACCATGCAGCGGGAACCGCAAAGCTGGTCGACGGAGCGGGGACTTGCACCAATAAGGCGTTGTCCGTCTCTTCGTTCTTGACTTCGATAAGGTAGACAAGCGCCTGAGGAACCGCAGCCCACTCCACGGTTACGTGGTCGCGCAGCACTATGTCACCTTCTGAGGTGGGCGCCAGCTCATGAGAGAGTGCTGCGACACCCTGGAGACAGTCTTCGCTGACTGTCTTCCCTTCGAAGTTGTACTCGCCTTGCGGGAAAGACTCGAGAACAAGCGCAAGCTCCGGCGGCTCCGCTGACTCCAGGGCGAACTCGCGCATGCCGATTCCCCGGCGATCACCGCGGTATCCGAAGACCTTGCGACCATTCGGGGCACGTATCGCGAGTTTTGCCAGGCCATCGTCCTGCCCTTTCGCGAAGGCCACAACCTCGGTGTCGCCGTCCGTATCGTTGCGTTCGAGAACCATGGATAAGTCCGAGAAGCCAAGGCATCCGCCTCGCTCGGCGTGATCCGCCCCGACAGCGCCGGGTGCGAGCGCCATTGTTACCGAGCAGCTTGCGATAAGCGTCGTTTTGAAGTCCATATGCAATTCTCCAGCAGGGGTGTATTTGGGCGCTGTCCACGCGTTGAGCCTCCGTTGGCCGGTTGGGGAAGCGATTAGCCACAACATCGAGTCTTCCACCTGTTCGTGTGCAATCGGCCTTTTTCCGCCAGCGCGTCGACGGCGAAAACCTTAGGCGCGGAAGGTCCGCGCAACATCAGTCAAACGTGTCGTTGGGGTAGGCTGGGTGTTGCATGGTGCTTCTGCGAGGCGCCCGCAACGGTAGTAAGGGCCAGGCACGCGACCTGCTGAGCCGCGATTTTCTATCGAAACCCGCGAGCGCCGCAGCTCGATAGACCAGCTGGAGCAAACGCCACCGAGCCCTAATCTGCCCCTGCTGCGTCCGCTGGCTGTGATGCAGATGCAGCTCTGGACAGCTCGTCGCGATCTTTCACGGAGAAACTTTCGATCGAGGCGGGATCAATAGTGAGAAGGTCTTCGAGAAAGTATGCACACAGGGCGCTCTTGCTCGGCAGCGCCGATTTGGCATGGTGCCTGATCAGACATGGTCGGCGAAACGGGTATCTTCGTCGGTCGATTCACAAGTGCGACCAGCAACTAGCGGGGGTGAGGATGAAAGCGGCAGCGATTTACACGCGAGTGTCATCGAAGCGGCAAAAGGAAGAGCACACTATCGATAGCCAGGTCGAGGCACTGACTGAGCATGCGCGAGCCCATGCGTACTCGGTCCCCAAGGAGTGAGTTTTTCGAGACGCAGGATACAGCGGCGCGGTGCTGGTACGCCCCGGACTCGAAACGGCTCAGGGATCTGGTGGCCGAGGGGCAGATTGAAGCCGTGTTGGTGTATGCACCGGACCGCTTGAGTCGCAAGTACACCGGAGGAAGAGCTGTTGCTACAGTTTCAAGGAATGATCGCCGAGTACGAGCGTGCTCAGATCGTGGAACGTACGCGGCGCGGCAAGCGCCACCGCGCCAAGCAAGGCTCGGTCAATGTGCTGAGCGGCGCGCCGTACGGGTATCGCTATGTGAAGAAGACCGACACGGCAGATGCTTACTACTGAGGTGCTTGAAGCGCAGGCCGATGTGGTTCGGCTGATATTCCGCCTATACACGCGCGATGGGATAAGCATCAACGCCATTGCCCGCCGGCTCAACGATCAGGGCATTCCCACACGGTCCGCCAAGACACGTTGGTGTCGATCGGTGGTCTGGGCCATGCTACGAAATCCGGCCTATCGAGGCATGGCGTGTTTCGGCAAGACCGAACGGAGCGAGCGCAAGAAAATTACTCGACCGCTGCGTCAGCGCGGCGGTTACGCGCCGCGCAGCGGCGCCCACCGAGACCGCCCGCGTGAGGAATGGATCGAGATTCCGGTGCCTGCGCTTGTCAACGACACGACATTTGAGCGCGCACAGGAACTTCTTGAACAGAACAAAAACCGTTCTCCGCGGCGCACGAAGGAGCCAACGTTGTTGCAGGGTATTCTCGCGTGCAGCGATTGTGGCTATGCATACTATCGCACCTCAACGCGGACTTCGAAGCACCAGCTCTACTACTACCGCTGTCTGGGTTCCGACGACTATCGGTACGTGAACGGCCGCGTTTGTGACAATCGACCCATCCAACAAGACTATCTCGACGACTTGGTTTGGCAGCATGTCACCGAACTACTCGAGAACCCCGAGCTCATCCAGGCGGAGATCAACCGTCGTATCGAAGCGGCGAAACAAAGCGCACCGGCAAAGCGGCGACAGGATACAATCCAGAAGGAACTCTCTCGCGTTCGTAATGGCGCCGCTCGACTGCTTGATGCCTATCAGGAAGGTCTAATGCCACTTGACGACCTGCGTGCCCGCATGCCGCCGCTACGTAAACGAAAGCAGGCGCTTAGCGCAGAACTGCAGGCTTTGGAGTCGGCAGCGATGAGCGAAGAGAACTATCTGAGGCTCGCCGACATGGCCACCGACTTTCTCGCCAGGCTGCGCAAATCAGCACAGGCGCTAAGTGTTACCGAACGCCAGAAAGTGCTTCGTCTAGTTGTCAAAGAAATCCTCGTGAGCAAGGACACCGTCCGAATCAAACACTCCATCCCTATCACCGAACGACGCGACCCGAATGGTAGCTTAGGTGGCCCACAGGGAAGATGTTACCTTTTGCGTTCGGGGAGTCAGGAGCCTTCTGTGCGCACTCATGCGGACATCCTCATCTCGCACCGCCTTTCGACAGTCCGTATAGCCCGTCAGATCCTCGCTGTGGAAAGCGGCAAGATTATGGAGCAAGGTGCAAACGACGAGTTGATGGCGTTGAACGGGCGGTATGCGCACACCTGTTTTTGTTGCAGGGGGAGGGGTACCGGTGAGTCTGTGTGAAACGTACACACCCCTGATTCCCGATGATCTCTCCGCGCCGGTACGTTGCGAAAACCTAGTGTGAAGGTTATCCTGCCGCCACGGGAATATTCAGCAAGCGAGCACGCCATTCGAGTCGGGCTCTTTGGCTGACGCAAAGATTTCCAAGTCCTGCTGCCGTCGTACCGTGGCAGGCGCCTCGTCCGGCTCAGCGAGTCGGTTTGGCAATGCACCCCACACCGAGTGATGGGTGCAGCGGCCTAGTGCCGGCTCGCTCTTCAGTCAAGGTCTCAGTATCGCGACCCCGGAATGACCCGTGGGGCGATGCGGGACCCTTCATGGGGATGGATTTCCATGGAACAACAGCTCACCAATGTGGTGGCTGCCGTATGGGCGCAGATTTGCGCCCATCTTCCTCAACACAGTTTAGGGAATGCCCCCACGCAGGTGGGAGTTTCTTCGGGGTTGTTAGAGGACGCCGCAAAAGAGTTGCGGTGGACAAGAGCCGCTGGCCCAGAAGTATATCGCCACGTGCTGGCCGTCGTGGCGGAGGCCCTGCTTGGAGAAACGGCGTGTAGGCGCGCGCCATTGACAAAAGAAGAACAGGACCAGACCATTTCAGCGGTAAGGAACTCGCTGAACTGATCGGGCTACTTGTTGCAGGGGCGCCAAATCCCTGATCGGGGAGGCGGCGCTCCGGCTAGCCAGCTACTTCTTCTCCTTCACCAGCAAAGTATCTATCGCGTTTCTTTTTAGCTGCTTACGTACCTGTTTGACGCTCCCGAGATCCGTGTACGGTCCGACGCGCACGCGATGCCAGATGTTGTCGTCGATTTTGACCGTCTGAATGCTTGCCTCCACGCCCAGCAAGGCGAGGTTGGCCTTGAGCCCGTCCGCGTCTTTTTCTTTTTGAAACGAGCCGGCTTGCAGGATATAGCGAGTCAGCGCGGCCGCGGCAGTCGGCTGAGGCGCCGGGGCGATAGTTTCGATGTGTTGCTGCACGGGCGCCGGCTCCGGCGAGTCTGGCACGACCACCTCCAGTTCCGGCAGCAGCGTGTAGAAATCGAAGCTGCGCTCGGGCTCGGGTTGCCCCGATTCGGGCTCCGGCGGCGATGTGACGGCGGCAATGGGCTGTTCTATTACTCCCGGCCGCACCTGAAAGTAAACAAGCAGCGACAAAGCCGCGCCGGTGATCAGGCCGGCCAGAAACCACACCCCGCCCGGGACCGGTTGCGGCTTTTTGCGCCGGGAATTCTTGTAGTCGCGGGTCACAGCTCACATGTGCTCGGGCGCGGACACGCCGAGCAGCGCGAGTCCATTGCGGATGACCTGCTGCGTCGCGACTATCAGGCTGAGGCGCGCGTCGCGCAGATTCGTATCGTCAACCAGAAACTGGTGCGCGTTGTAGTAAGTGTGGAACTCGTTCGCCAATTCGCGCAGATAATGCGTGAGTTGGTGCGGCTCCCGCATTTTCGCTGCGGCGGCGACAACATCAGGATAGAGTGACAGTCGGCGCGCGAGGGCCTGTTCGTGATCTTCGGTGAGCAGCGCCGAGTTCTGTTTCCCGTTGTCGAGATCGAGCGTAAGTCCGCGGCTTTCGAGCTCGCCCACGACACTGCATACGCGCGCGTGTGCGTACTGAATGTAATAAACCGGATTGTCGGCGGACTGCGATTTTGCCAATTCGATGTCGAAATCGAAGGGCTGCTCACGCTTGCGCATGACATAGAAGAAACGCGCCGCATCGTTGCCGGTCTCTTCGCGTAGCTCTCTGAGCGTGACGAACTCACCGGCCCGTGTGGACATCGGCACTTTCACATCGCCGCGGTAAAGACTGATCATCTGCACGAGTAGCACCTCGAACTTCGCGGGATCATAGCCGAGCGCCTGCAGGGCGATCGACACGCGTTTGACGTGGCCGTGGTGATCCGCGCCCCACACGTCGATTACACGCTCGAAGCCACGATCGAACTTGTTCTTGTGATAGGCGATGTCCGAAGCGAAATAGGTCGCCTGCCCGTTGCTGCGCGTGATGACACGGTCCTTATCATCGCCCAACTCGGTGGATCGAAACCACTTTGCGCCGTCCTTCTCGGTAATGTAACCGTTGTAACTCAGTTGCGCGGTGCTGGCGTCGACCGCGCCGGAAGTCATCAGGCTGCGCTCGGAAAACCACTCGTCGAAAGCCACGCCGAACTCTTCCAGATCTTCGCGAATGTCGGCGACCATCGCGTCGAGAGCGGTCCGCAACACCGTTTCGTAGCCATTCGCCAACAGTGTCTTCGCATTCGCTATCAGACCATCGATGTGCGTTTCTTTGTCGCCAGCCGGCTCGTCGGGCGGGACACCAGCGAGTACCTTCACTGCCGTGTGGCGAAAGGCACCGCCGTGCTCGCGTCGCAAGCCTGCGGCAATGCCACCGATGTAGTCTCCACGATAGCCGTTAACCGGAAACTCGATCTCTTCGCCTTCTATCGCGAGATAACGCAACCATACCGAAGTCGCGAGAATATCTATCTGCCGCCCGGCGTCGTTGATGTAGTACTCGCGCTGCACATCGTAGCCGACCGCCTGCAACAGATTCGCGACCGTCGCGCCGTAGGCCGCGCCGCGGCCATGTCCCACATGCAGCGGCCCGGTGGGGTTGGTGGAGACGAATTCGACCTGCACTTTGCGGCCCGCGCCGATATCCGAAAAGCCGAAATCCTCGCCGGCATCCAGGATGCGGTTCACCACAGCGAGACTGCTCTCGCGCAGATGGAAGTTGATGAAACCGGGACCGGCTATTTCGACTTTCGAGACGTCATCGTTGGCGGGGAGTTGCGCTACGATAGCCTCCGCAAGCTCGCGCGGTGGACGCTTGGCAACCTTCGCCAGAATCATCGCGACATTGCAGGCGTAATCGCCATGCGATTTGTCCCTGGTGCGTGAGATCTGAAAACTGATCGCCCCCTGCGCGGGCACCACACCCCGTGCCCGCAGTGTCGCGAGTGACGCTTCGATCGCTGATTGGAGTTGCCCTTTCACAGGAAGTCGCCGTTGCTACAAGTCGGTAATTCTACCCGACCGCAGGCCTTCATAGATGAGGAGTTGATGTCGACATTTAAAACAGTTCCACCGGATCGACGTCCAGCGACCAGCGCACCTTGCGCGCCCCGGGTAGCAGGTGCAGGCCGGCAGCCCATTTCTGCAACGCCGTCTGCAGGACCTTGCGCTGCCTGGCGATCAGCAGGAGATGCGCGCGGTAGCGGCCTGCGCGGCGTTCCATCGGCGCCGGGGCCGGGCCTAATACCTTGATGCCCTCACTGTGTAGCGCTTCGAGCGCTCGGCGCGCCCGTGTCAAGAACTCGCCCGACGCCCGCTCATCAATGGCCTCGGCGCGCAGCAGCGCCATGTGGCTGTATGGCGGCAGCTCGGCGAGTCTGCGCTGTTCGAGCGTTGCCCTGCCGAATTGATCGTAGCCGCCGGTCGTGAGGATGCGCAGCAATGGGTGATCCGGTTGATGCGTCTGCAGCATGACGGTGCCCGGTGTGGCGCCGCGCCCGGCGCGGCCCGCGACCTGCACGATGAGTTGCGCTATGCGTTCGAGCGCGCGGAAATCTGCGCTGAAAATACCGCGATCGACGTCTACGATCCCGACCAGCGTGACATTGGGAAAGTCATGGCCTTTGGAAAGCATTTGCGTGCCGACCAGAATTTGGTGCGTGCCCTGACGGATCTGCTCCAACTTTTCTGCCATCGACCCTTTTCGCCGTGTGGTGTCGCGATCGATGCGTACCAGGGAGGCGCCGGGAAATCGTCGTTCCAGCGCGTGTTCCAGCCGTTCTGTGCCCGTCCCCAGAATCTGCAGCTCGTCAGCGCCGCAACCCGGACACGCGAGCACGACTGTTCGCTCTGCGCCGCAATGGTGACAACATAGTTTTTGCCGGCCCGCGTGATAGGTCATATGCGTGTCGCAGCGTGTGCAGATCGCAGCCCACCCGCAGCCGTGACAAAGCAGGGTCGGCGCAAAACCCCGCCGGTTCAGGAACAGCAACACCTGATTGCCGCGATCAAGATGACGGGCGATCTCGTTCAACAATTGATCGGACAAGCCATCCTTGAGCTCGCGGCGGCGCACGTCGACCACCTCGAGACGCGGCGATTGCGCCGCGCCTGCCCGCTGTGCGAGAACCAAATGCCGATATCTGTCGCCGGCAACGTTGTGCAGGCTTTCCAGCGATGGTGTAGCCGAGCCCATTACGATCGGAATGTCGAGCTGCCGCGCGCGGTAAACCGCGACGTCCCGGGCATGGTAGCGAAACCCTTCCTGTTGTTTGAACGACGTATCGTGTTCTTCGTCCACAATGATGATCCCGGGACGCTCCAGCGGCACGAACACGGCCGAGCGGGTGCCGATCACCACTGGGGCCACCCCCTCACGCGCCATCCACCAGGCACGGTGCCTCTCGCTGTCCGATAGCGCGGAGTGCAACACTGCAACCGGTGTCGTGAACCGGCGTTGAACGCGATCTACGAGCTGCGGTGTGAGGCTGATCTCGGGGACCAGGATCAGCGTTTGCAGATTGTTCGCAATCATCTCGTCGATGACCGAGAAATAGACTTCGGTTTTACCGCTGCCGGTAACTCCCGCGAGCAGCCAGCACGCGTATGCATCGCGCGCCGACAGAATCTCTTCGACAGCGTCACACTGATCCTGGTTGAGTGTCGGGCCCTGTTGCGGGGCTGTCGCGGCGATTGGCAAGCAAGCGTCAGAATGTGTAACGACAAACCCTTTGGCCACGAGCGCACGCATCGCTTGACGCCAGTTGGGATCACGTGCGTCGAGCGTCGGTGCGGTCAGACCTTCGGGGTGTTGTTCAAGCAGCGCGAGCAGCCTGCGCTGACGCGGCGCACGCTCGAAAGTGCTGTCAGTCGACGACCCGCATCGCGCCGCTTTCATCCAGCACGTTATGCCAGGCAACGCCACAGCCTTACCTGCGCGCAAGCGTTGGGGCAACGCGGTGCTCATTACTTCGCCGATCGGATGCTGGTAGTAGCCGCTCGTCCAGCGCAGCAAATCCACAAGCCGCGAGTCCATAATCGGTTCATCGTCCAGCACTTCCAGCACGCGCTTGAGCAGTTTGCCGTGTGGCGCAGGCGCCGCGGCAATGTCCACTACCACGCCGACGAGGGTGCGCCGACCGAAGCTGACGCGTACGCGTACACCGGGTCGGGGCTGCGGTGAAGGCTCAAGCGGCAACAAATAATCAAAACACCCAGGCGCCGGCGTTGGCACTGCGATCCGCAAGACAGGCTGTCCGGACATGCTGTTGCGGATTACTTACCGAAATGTGACATGGATTCTCACTACGTGAGCTAACTGATTCATTGCGCAATGGAAAATTTCATCCACATGAGCTGTGGATAAGTGTGTGGACTGAGTGTCATCAAAACACAACAGACCAGCATTTCCCTACAC
>JBPCXK010000586.1:0-7360 GCA_051008635.1 Gammaproteobacteria bacterium | reverse complement strand
CCTATAGACATCATCACCTCCAGTCATGCGGAATCAATACCCAAACCCGGGCTAGCCGGAACCAAAGATGTGCCTGTTCAACGGCGGACTTTACCCCCCCCCTTTGCCCACCGCAACGCCGGCGTGTGAGACGCGCGGCCGTGGACAAGGCGTGGAAAAGTCCGCCTCGCTTGTGCGCGACAGCCGGCTGAGAAGTTCTTGGTATTTTTGTCCAAGATTTCACTGGTAAGGTACCAGTCATGCGGAATCAATACCATACCAGCGCCTCTGCGGGTAACGCGAAATGCTAGCATCACCGGTCGAGCTGGCCTACAACGACTACGGCAGCGGGCCGCCACTCATCGTGTTGCACGGCTTGTTCGGCAGCGGGCGCAACTGGCGCCACCACGCGGCGCAATGGGCGGCCACGCATCACGTGTATTGCCTGGACATGCGCAATCATGGCGGTTCGCCGTGGCGAGATGCCATGCGCTACGAGGACATGGCCGTGGATGTCGTGGCGTTTGTGGAAGCGCACGGTCTGAGGGACGTCACCGTGCTCGGGCACAGCATGGGTGGCAAAACCGCGATGCTCACAACGCTGAAAAACAGGGGGCCGGTAACGCGCCTTGTAGTGGTCGATATCGCGCCGGTCGACTATGCACACAGCTGGCTCCCTGAAGTCGAAGCAATGCAGTCGCTGGGTATGGATACGATTACCACTCGCACGCAGGCTGGCGAGCAGTTGCGAGAGCGCATTCCCGACGAGACGACGCGCGCGTTCCTGTTGCAGAATCTGGTGAGGAAGGACGGTCACCTCGAATGGCGAATCAACTTGCCTGCGATTGCCGCCCATATGGCCGAACTGACCGGTTTTCCGGAGGTCGGTGACGCCACATTCGCGGGCCGTGCGGCTTTCATCCACGGCGCCGGCTCTGACTACGTTGCCGCACAGCACCGGGCCAGGATCAGCGAGCTGTTTCCTCGTGCCGTGGTGACCGCGGTCGAGGGAGCCGGACACTGGGTGCACGCGGATCAACCGCAGGCCTTTGGCGATGCGGTGCGCCGATTTTTGCACGAACAGTGAACCGCAGCACATCCGGACTCATGATTTTTGCCCCAGGTTGTGGCAGACTTGCAACGCGCTCGCGCGCAGGGAGAGTGTCGTCTCCACCCACCCGGCCTGCCTGTATCACAGATCTCGCACGCACTTGACAAGGAATTCCTAAATGCGCTCCATCGAGGACTCCCGGATTGGCGTCGTCGGCCTCGGCTACGTCGGTCTGCCGCTGGCGATCGAACTCGGCAAGCAGTTTAGAACTGTCGGCTTCGATATCGACTCAGGCCGAATCACCGAGCTGCGTGACGGTCATGACCGCACCCTTGAAGTCGAAACCGCTGAGCTTGCCGGCGCAAAGCGCTTGTCATTCACTGATGCGGCCGGCGATCTCGCGAGCTGCAACGTTTACATCGTGACAGTCCCCACGCCCATTGACGACTACAAACGCCCGGACCTCCGTCCGCTGGAGGGCGCAAGCGAAACCGTGGGCAGGCTTTTGAGCAAAGACGACCTGGTCATATACGAATCCACGGTCTACCCGGGCGCGACCGAAGAAGTTTGTGTACCGGTGCTGGCGGCGCAATCCGGGCTGCAGTGCAATAGCGAGTTCTTCGTTGGCTACAGCCCGGAGCGTATCAATCCGGGCGACAAGGAACACCGCATCACGACTATTCGCAAGATTACGTCCGGTTCAACGCCAGAGACAGCGGCGTTCGTCGACGCGCTTTACCAGCGCATCGTCACGGCAGGCACGCACAGGGCCAGCAGTATCCGCGTGGCGGAAGCAGCCAAGGTCATCGAAAACACGCAACGCGACGTCAACATCGCGCTCGTCAACGAACTGGCGATCCTGTTCAACCATCTTGGCATCAACAGCAGTGAAGTCCTCGAGGCAGCAGGCACGAAGTGGAATTTTCTGCCGTTTCGCCCCGGACTGGTGGGCGGACATTGCATCGGCGTCGACCCGTACTACCTCACCCACAAGGCGCAGGAGATCGGTTACCAGCCGGAAATGATTCTCGCTGGCCGGCGCATCAATGACGGCATGGGCGCCTACGTTGCCGAAAAAGTCATCAAGCTCATGACCAAACAAAAGATTCACGTGGTCGGCGCGAACATTCTGGTGCTGGGGCTCACGTTCAAGGAGAACTGTCCCGATTTGCGCAACACGCGCGTGGTCGACGTCATCGAGGAGTTCCGCGGCTATCATGCCAACGTCGATGTCTATGACCCATGGGTCGATCCGCGCGAGGCCGAACAGGTCTACGGAATCAAGCCGGTGAAAAAGCCAGGCGAGGGAGCGTACGACGCAGTGGTGCTGACGGTAGCGCATAACGACTTTATGGATATGGGGCCCGAGCGCATGCGCGCGTTCGGCAAATCACAAAGCATCTTCTACGACGTCAAGCATGTGCTGCCTCAAGACATGGTCGACGGCGCCTTGTAGCGCGAATATGCATTCGAAGGTGAACACATGAGAATATTGGTAACCGGCTCCGCGGGCTTTATCGGCTCGGCTTTATCCCTGCGGCTGCTGGAACGGGGCGACGAGGTCATCGGACTCGATAACCTCAACGATTACTACGACGTCAATCTCAAACGCGCGCGCCTGGAACGCAATCGTGCCTATCACAACAACTATTTTCACTATCAGGAAAGCCTCGAGAATCGCGAAGCGCTAACGCGCATATTCGACGAATGTAAACCGCAGCGAGTCGTCAACCTGGCCGCGCAGGCGGGTGTGCGTTACTCGCTGGAAAATCCGCACGCCTATGTCGATTCCAACCTCGTTGGATTCATCAATGTCCTCGACGACTGCCGCCACCATGGAGTCGAGCATCTGGTCTACGCCTCGAGCAGCTCGGTATACGGCGGCAACAAGCGCATGCCTTTTTCCGTGCACGACAACGTCGACCATCCGCTCAGCCTGTACGCGGCCACCAAAAAGGCCAACGAGCTGATGGCGCATACCTATAGCCATCTTTATCAACTGCCGACGACGGGCCTGCGCTTTTTCACGGTCTACGGGCCCTGGGGGCGACCGGACATGGCTTTGTTTACGTTCACCGAAAACATCCTCGCGGGCAGGCCGATCAAGGTGTTCAACTACGGCAATCACCGCCGCGATTTCACGTATATCGACGACATCGTCGAAGGCGTGATCCGCACGCTCGATACCGTGCCACAGCCCGACCCGAGCTGGTCGGGCGAAAACCCGGACGCCGCCACCAGCGCAGCACCCTACCGGCTCTACAACATCGGCAACAGCCAGCCGGTGGAGCTGATGCATTACATCGCTGTGCTGGAAAAGTGTCTTGGCAAGGAAGCCGAGAAGGAAATGCTGCCGATGCAACCCGGCGACGTGCCGGATACGTATGCCGATGTGCAGGCACTGGTCGACGATGTTGACTACAAACCTGCTACCTGCGTCGAGGACGGCGTCGCGCGGTTTGTCGACTGGTACCGCGGCTACTACGGGATTTGAGAATGTCGAGCCTGCGACCGGTTCCCGATCACAAGTTGACGCTTATTGGCGAAGCCGTCGGCGTCCTCAACCGCATCATTCTCGGCAAGGAACAGCAGGTCAGGCTCGCGCTATCGTGCCTGCTGGCGAACGGCCATCTGCTGATCGAAGATATACCGGGCATGGGCAAGACCACGCTCGCGCACGGCCTGGCCAAAATTCTCGGGCTCGACTTCGAGCGCATCCAGTTTACGAGCGACCTGCTGCCCGCCGACGTGCTAGGGGTGTCGGTGTATGAAAAGGAAACCAGTCGGTTCACGTTTCACCCCGGGCCTATTTTCGCGCAACTGGTGCTGGTCGACGAGATCAACCGCGCTACACCCAAGACGCAGAGCGCGCTGCTCGAGGC
Organism: Gammaproteobacteria bacterium; assembly: GCA_051008635.1. Taxonomy (GTDB): domain Bacteria; phylum Pseudomonadota; class Gammaproteobacteria; order JBPCXK01; family JBPCXK01; genus JBPCXK01. The sequence goes on along the minus strand of JBPCXK010000586.1, from coordinate 3,448 downwards.
CATGGAAGAACGTCAGGTCACGGTAGAAGGTGAATCGCGCCCCCTGCCGAAGCCGTTCTTCGTCATTGCCACCGAGAACCCGGCACATCAGGTCGGCACTTTTCCGTTGCCGGAGTCACAGCTCGACCGGTTCTTGATGCGCATCCGGCTCGGCTATCCCGGCCCGCAGGCCGAACGCCAGTTGCTCAAGGGTCCGAGCCGGCAGAATCTGCTGAAGGCGGTCGTACCCGTGCTGAGCGCGGACATGCTTCAGCAAATGCAAGATGCGGTCAGTAAGATACACGTCTCCGACGCGTTGCTCGACTATGTGCAGGCGCTGCTGGGTTACACGCGACGGCCGGGGGCCTATCACTCCGGCTTGTCGCCGCGCGCCGGGCTCGCGCTGAAACGCGCCGCACAAGCCTGGGCCTTGCTCGCCAACCGCGACCACGCCGTGCCGGAAGACGTGCAAGCCGTGTTCCCCGCCGTTGCCACCCATCGCCTGCGTGCGCAGGACGCTCCGCAGGGAAACGGTGACGACTTTGCGCAACAAATCATCACCGACGTTCCCGTGAAGTGATCAGCGCTGCGTTCGAAGCCAGGTTCGTCAAGTGGGCGACCCGCCGCCAGTCGGTTGCCGAGCGCGTCATCACATTCCACCGCCGGCGGATCTACATCTTACCCACGCGCTTCGGGTACCTGTTTGCTTTGACGCTCCTGCTCATGTTGCTGGGCTCCGTTAACTACAATAACAGCCTGGCGTTCGTGCTCACGTTCCTGCTCGCCGGGCTCGGCGCCAATGCGATGTGGTTTACGCATCGCAATCTACTCAACCTCAGGGTCAACAAGGCGCACGCCGCGCCCGTGTTCGCCGGACAGAATCTGCTCTTCAAATTGCCGGTCGACAACGATTCGGCGCTGCCACGCCGGGCACTCTCCCTGCACCGGAACAAGCAAGAGCTGGAACTGTTCGATGTCGAACCCAGCGGCATCACCACCGTGACGCTGCCCGTACCGACGGAAAGCCGCGGTCGTCTCCGTCCCGGGCGCTTCGCGATCCAAACCCGCTACCCGCTGGGCCTGTTCGAGGCGTGGTCGTGGCTGGAATTCGACATGAGCGGTCTGATTTATCCCAGACCGGTCACTGTACGGCCGCGTGAAACATTCGCCGCCGGCGACCGCAGAGACAAGGGCAAGCCACAGGACTTCGCCAACGACGACTATGCGGGTTTTCGCGACTATCACGCCGGCGATTCGCCTAATCACATCGCGTGGAAGCAATGGGCCCGCAGCAACGAGCTGCTGACCAAGCAGTTTCACAACGAAGCAGGGCAAGAGGTCTGGTTCGACTGGGATCAAACCAGCGGCGATGTCGAGCGACGCTTATCCGTGCTGAGCGGATGGATCGTAAACGCCAACCTTACGGGGCTCACATACGGGCTGCGCATCCCGGGCGCTGAAATCGCCCCCGCCAACGACGAAGCGCACAAACATGCGTGCCTCGAAGAGCTGGCGTTGTTTGACGCAGTAGTGCTGCATCCGGCTGATATTGACGGGATTCAGCATTCCGCAAATGCGCCAATGCAAGGCGCGGTCCGCAGGGAATGGTAATGACACCTCGCCAGGGACTGCAACGCGGCAGTGGTGCATTAGCGGGGTTCGCGCAGCGCGGGGCGATAAGCGCCCGTCGGTGCATGGCGCTCCATCAAGCCGGCACGGGCTGTGTGGTTACACTCACGCGCCGGGCGGCTAAGGGCTCTGCCAGAAATAACTTCACATTTCTCGGCGGTCGCTCCTGCGCGTCCTGCGCCCGCGACACTTGCACATCCCAGTGCGACGTCTATCCATCCCGCGTGGCGGCGTTGCTTCGGCAGTTAAATAGCCGGCTATTCGTCTGCCTCGCGCCTTGCCGCACGGGCGCCTAGACCTAAGAAATGCAAACTTATTTCTGGCAGAACCCTGAGCGCTTGTCGTCGTGCTGAGACCGTCAATATCAGTTGGACGGAGTGCTGGCATGGCAAAACAGCGTGTAGAATCCGCTCCCGCCGACCGCCTGTCTCGCGAAACGCTGTATTGGCTCATCGCGGCGCAAACGCTGGCGATAATCCCCTTGTTGGCGCACTTGCCGCCCTGGGTTTCCCTGTGCGCTGCTGCCACAGTGATCTTGAGCTTCAGCCTGGCCACGCTGGGCAAACCGCTGCGTTCCAAATGGGTCATCATTATCACGGCGATCGCTGCGGCGGCGTTTGTGTTTACGTCCTACGGCACGATTGCCGGCCGCGACGCGGGGGTGGCGCTGCTCACGTTGATGCTGGGTTTAAAAATTCTGGAAATCCGCGGCCGACGCGACGCCATTGTGTCGACATTCATGATTTATTTTTTGCTGCTGACCGGATTCTTTTTTTCGCAGAGCATACCGATCGCGCTTTACATGTGCCCGGCCGTCGTGATCATCACCGCCTGCCTCATTCAGATCAATCAGGGCTCGCAACACATCCCCGCCAACGAAAAACTGCGCGTCGCCACGCGCATGCTCTTACAATCGATACCGTTCATGCTGGTTATGTTCATCTTGTTCCCGCGCCTTTCCGGGCCGTTGTGGACGCTCGGTCAGGACTCTTCCAGCGCGATATCGGGCTTGAGCGACGAGATGTCGCCCGGCAACATCAGCAAGCTCATTCTCTCCGACGCCATCGCGTTTCGCGTTGGTTTCAAAGAACAGCCACCGCCGGCAAGCGAACGCTACTGGCGCGGCCCGGTGTTCTGGATATACGACGGCCGCACCTGGCGCCCACGCAAGTTCAGCCGATTTCTGAACGAGTTCGAAACTGGCGGCGAGGACGACCGGATCGAATACACCGTTACGCTGGAACCACACGACAAGCATTGGTTGTTTGCGCTCGACACACCCGTCAGCGCGCCGCAGGGAGCAACCATCAACAGCGACTATCAGCTCCTGTCTGTACAACCGATCAAGCAGCGCAAGACATATTCGACCGCTTCCAGCTCGACATTGAAAAACAACGTGCGCTTGTCGCGGTTCGAGAATCTGATGGCGCTCGATTTGCCGCAAGGCGCCGCGCCACGCGGCCAGGAACTCGCCGAACAATGGCGCGCAACGCTTCCCGGACCCGCGGCGATCGTCAACCGCGCGCTCGAGTTTTTCAGTGAACAGCAGTTCAGCTACACACTCAACCCACCGATTCTCGGCGCTTCGCCGGTGGACGAGTTTTTGTTCGACACGCGACAGGGATTCTGCGAGCACTATGCCGGCAGCTTCGTGGTGCTCATGCGTGCGGCGGGCATCCCGGCGCGCGTGGTGACAGGTTATCTCGGCGGAGAGTGGAATCCGCTCGGCGAGTATTTGCTCGTGCGCCAGGCCGATGCGCACGCCTGGGCCGAAGTATGGCTGCCAGGCGAAGGTTGGCAACGTGTGGACCCGACTGCTGCAGTATCACCGGATCGTGTG
>JBPCXK010000585.1:0-3524 GCA_051008635.1 Gammaproteobacteria bacterium | reverse complement strand
GCGCTTATCTGAGCGGGCGGCGTGTTGCTGCGGAGGTGAATGCTGCTCTGGCGACGGGCTAACGCAATGCAGCCGTAGGCTGGTGCTGAGCGCAGCAAAGCCCACGGACCGGCGTCTGTAGACGCTGTCGCACGTTGGGCTTCGCTGCGCTCAGCCCAACCTACAAGGCTAACGGAGTCGTCATCCCGGAAAACGCGACAGCGTTTATCCGGGATCCAGGATTTTAGATTATGTCGGGGATGCCGGATAACCCCTCCGCGGCTTCCTGCAAGACGATGAAACAGCCACAACATACACTTGAAACACAGGGTTTAGCCCTTCCACAAGCCCTCTTTCGTCAAATCATCCATCGTCGCCTCGATACCAACGCGCAGTGTGTCGACCATGAAATCGATTTGCTCACGGGTCAGCGTAAGCGGCGGCGAGAGCACGTTGAGGTGTGCGATCGGACGCACGATCAGGCCGTGGCGCTGACAATGAGCCGCGATGCGGTTGCCGATCAACACTTCCATCGGGAACAGCTCTTTGGTTTCCTTGTCAGCGACGTTTTCGATGCACATCATGAAGTGGCTGCCGCGGACGTCGCCGACGATAGCCAGATCGCTCAGTGTCTGAAGCCGTTGTTCGAGATAGGGGCCCATCTCACGGACGTGGCCACAGATATCCTCGCGCTCTATGATCTCGATGTTCTTGAGGCCCGCCGCGCAACACACAGGATGCCCGGAATACGTGAACCCGTGTGTGAACAGCGCGCCTTCTTCCTGCGGCACGCTGATGACATCGTACATTTCGTCCGACAGTATGGTCGCAGACAAGGGCACATAACCTGATGTAATGCCTTTCGCGCAGCTTATGATGTCCGGTTGCAGATCGAACACGGTCTTGGACGCAAACATGTGGCCGAGGCGACCGAAGCCGGTGACGACCTCGTCGGAGATGTAAAGCACGTCGTATTTGCTGCATACGTCGCGGGTGCGTTTGTGATAACCCGGTGGCGGGACGATCACGCCGCCCGCGCCCATGACCGGTTCGGCGATGAAACAGGCGACGTTTTCCGGTCCGAGCTCGAGGATCTTGTCTTCCAGCTCCCTTACTTTTTCGTCGCAAAACTCCTCTACCGTCATTCCGTCTGGGCGGCGATAGACATTGGGCGCCGAGATGTGGTGTACGAATTCCCTGTTGACGTCGAAGCCGATGTGATCGGTTTGCACGCCGGTCATGGACATCGCCAGATAAGTGCTGCCGTGATACCCGTCGATGCGGGAGATCACGTGTTTCTTGTTCTTTTTGCCGAGCCGGTTGAAATAAAAATGGATGATCCGCACCGCGGTGTCGTTGGACATCGACCCGCCGGTGCCGTAAAAGATGTGGTTCAGCGAACCAGGCGCAAGCTCCGCCAGCTTGGCGGCCAGCTCCGCGGCGGGTGGCGTAGTGTGATGACCGAACGTGGAGTAGTAAGGGATGCGCCGCGCCTGATCGGCGAGCGCTTGAGCCATTTCCTCGTTGGCATAACCGATGTTCACGCACCACAGCCCACCGATGCCGTCGAGGTAGCGCCCGCCCTCGGAATCGTAGATGTAACACCCTTCCGACTCCGTGAATACGATAGAGCCTTCCTCCTTGAACACTGAAAAATCGGTCCACGGATGGATGTAATGATCGCGGTCCTGCCGCCACAGGGTTTCGGTGTCGTACTTGCGGTTGGTTTTCACTGCGTTCTCCTGATTTTAATCCTGCAACTGCCGGGGCTCGGTTGTAGGAGCCGCTTCAGCCGCGATAATCGGTGTAGCTGGTTTCGCATCGCGGCTGAAGCCGCTCCCGCGAACACAGAACCCGAACAGGGCATTCTACGACGCGCCTGACACCGCTCCCACAACGCTGTTGCACTACTACTCCGTAAAGGTGAGGTTGATGGCTTCAGCGCGACGAAAAGCGGCGAGGCGCTCGGTGCCCTGGAACGACACCGCAGTCAGCCGGTTTTCGTCGCGCCTACAGGGAGCCCCGCAAATGCGCCACTGCGGTGTTGCAGTCCTTGGCAAGAGTCTAACCATTCCCTGCGGACTGCGCCTTGCAGTGACGCATTTGCGGAACTCTGAACCCACCAATATCACCTTGACGGAGCACTACTTTGTCCCATAAATCCGATCGCCCGCGTCGCCCAGCCCCGGCACGATGTAACCGTGGTCGTTCAGATGGTCGTCTACCGCCGCGGTATAAAGCTCCACGTCCGGGTGCGCTTCGTGGAATGCCTTTACGCCTTCGGGCGCCGCCAGCAGGCAGACGAACTTCATGCGTTTGGCGCCGCCTTCCTTGATTCTTTGCACCGCGGCGGTTGCCGAGTTACCGGTCGCCAGCATGGGATCGACGACGATCACGAGACGGTCGCCGATGTCCTGCGGGACCTTGAAGTAGTACTCCACGGCCACCAGCGTTTTCGGGTCGCGATACAAGCCGACGTGACCGACGCGTGCGGACGGCATCAAGTCCAGCATGCCGTCGAGCAAACCGTTACCCGCGCGCAGAATAGAGATGAAACACAATTTCTTGCCGGCGAGCACCGGCGCCTCCATGGGGGCAAGCGGGGTTTCGATCTCGCGCGTCGTCAACGGCAAATCGCGCGTGACTTCGTATGCCAACAGCTCGCCGACCTCGCGCACCAGCTTGCGAAAGCTGAATGTCGATGTGTCCTTACGCCGCATCAGCGTGAGCTTGTGCTGAATCAGCGGGTGATCGACGATTTTAGTCTCCATGTATGCGCCCCGGAATGCGTGCAATGACATATAGCGCTCAGAATACCGTTCCGGTGCTGCGGAGTCGAATGGGCGGTGGGCCGCCCGGGCGCAGTTGCCGCGCAATCTTGCGCCCCGCGCTCCAGGTGCCGCCTTCCAGTACTTTGGCCAGCGGCAGTTCCATCTCATTCATGTTCAAGCGATCACGGATGCGTTCGGCGATGCGGTCGAGCAGCACCACCGTCAGCGCGCGCCACTCGACGATAGCTTCGGACTTCACCTCCTGCGGCTCTTTCAATAACTCCTCACTGCTCGGCCGCAACACACCCATGTCGATGAACAAACCGCCGTTGCGGTACTCCGGCAGACCGGTCAGCGCGTTCAGTCCCGTGACCTCGATGCCCGCGTGCTCCAGTGGCTCGACAAGCGAATAGGTCAACCATTGTGAGAGTTTGTGAAACGGGACGAGCCCGCTGGACGCATCTCTCGCGTGAATCGCCGGGTGAGTGCCTACGTCGCCAAGCGGGTATCCGTCGAGCATGGCGCCGTCCGGCCAGACAGAACCGAATCCGCGCAGCACTTCGTCGAGAACCGCCGTGGCCGCGATTTGGCCGTGCGATGCACGCTTGCTGAATGCATCGAACAGATTACCGATTCGCGCATTGGGCGCGCCAAAGCGTTCGGGTTGGGCTTGCAAAGCCTTTCCCAGGGCTTGTAACAGATTCGCTCGTCCGCTCAACCCCACCAGTGGATTGTCCCGGCGCACTTGAAACCATTCGGCGAGATCGTCTTCGT
>JBPCXK010000584.1:0-2633 GCA_051008635.1 Gammaproteobacteria bacterium | reverse complement strand
GCGGTGGGGTCGGGGTGTTACCGAATATCAGGGTCGAGATCACGGCAGTCATAACTAATACCTCAAACAGCCGGCGTCGCGGCTTGTCGCAGACCAGTACACATTTCCCGTCGCGACCCCCCAGGGTGTCTTCCCCTGAACCCCTGCAAGGGCGTAGAATCTGTTCGCTTTAGCTGGCAGTAGTTCATAGCTAGCGTTTCGTGTACTCAAGCCACCCGACAACGCTATGAGCTCCACTCGCGGCCCAATTGCTGTTTACAAACATGCTTCCGGTCGCGTTGCTCCACCAACGAGCACTAACAGCTCCAGCTTGATACGGGACAGGGATCACGGTTGTGTCCGCAGCTCGCAGCGTCACCGACTGACCGGTGACAGTCTCTATTCCCGTGACACCGAACACGGCTACGTCAACGCCTCCGTTGCTCACCCCGACATTGAAGAGACGACGAACAATGGGCTTGCCGTCTATCCACGTGCGACCCGTGTCGACTTCGCCACCGCCGAAATCCTTATAGTTGGAAACGTCCCAATCTTCAGCACGAATCACCACGCTGCGCGGCTGCATCTTGCCGGTGACCGCCCACCAATCATTGGCATCAATAGCTGTACTGGGATCCGCCGGGTATTGAATGGTGTAGTTATTGCCCTGAGTGACGGAGATTTCGAGCTTATAAACCAGCGTTGCGCGGGCGCCGACAGCTTGGTTAACGACCTTGGCGTACTGTGCAGCCGTTCCCTCGTCGTGAACGATCGTCATCGTCCCGTCTATCGTTGTGCCAGCCGTTGCATATACTGACCCGAACGCCTCGACTATCATGCGTCCGGTCGCGGGCGCGGTGAATGCAACGTTAGGCCGCGCTGCGGCATGATGAATACTCATCATGTGGGGCATCGCTTCTGGCACCAACGTCCCTTTCTGATAAGCTTCCGGTGCAACTTCCTCAACCCAGCACGCAGTACCGCGTGTGCCGGTTGTCGTCGCGTTCATGACATTGACGCCACCGGTCGATTCCGCGACATACACTTCGGCCTCAATGTCAGTACCCGGCGTGATCCGCGCATACGTCATCGCCTGCTGATGCGCCGACGCAGCCGTTTGAAAACCGGCAGACATCGGCACGTCGTTAGGCAGCGCTAGATTGTTCGTCATGTCGCGCCACGTGATATACAGATGGTCGCTGACGTTATCCCTCACGTAGTACGCGGTCGCCCATAAGTTGTATGTGTGACCCGCTTTAAGTTGAAATCCGGCGCGGCTACCCGGAAGTGCTTCAATGGTATTCGGCTCGGGTTGATGAATGCCCGAGGCAACGGGCAGCGTCCATGTCCCTGTCATCGCACCGACATTGACCGGACTCGCCCCGCCTGTTTTGTTGAGCATGCCCCAGCCGCGCGCGTGCGACTTGCCGCCTACCGGCTCGACGACCCAGCCAGTGGCCGAAGCGGTGGCTTCCCAGGAGCCGTATTGACCGTCAATCCTGCGTGTCGCGTTCTGTGTCCCGTTTAGGACTTCACCCGGTTGCGGCGTGAGCGTGACGACCGTCGTTGCGAGCTGCGTCAAACTTATCTTCTTGCCATCGTCGAACGCGCTTAGCGGCGGGAGCGTCCATGCGCCGTCCGCGCCGTAATTGAGCAGTATCGTGGCGCCGACGAGGTCGCCCGCGACTTCCGCGTGATCGGCCGCGTGTGTGTAGACATTGCCTGCCGCACTGCTCCCACCTTCATGCTGGACAACCCAGTTGTTCGGTGTGCCGAGTTGCGCGCGGAAGTGCAGCACGCCGCGCATGGACGTGACGGTCCCTTCTTGGCCAGCGGCTACGGTGTCCGTACCGTCACCGATCCAATTGCCGACCTGCGCTTGCCAGTTGTTGTCACCAGAAGGCACGGCTGCGATCCATTCGTCGCCACCCGTTTTAGTGATCGGGGGGAAATTTAAATTGTGCGCCGGGTCAAACATATAAAATTTGCCCGTTTGGAGCGTCATGTTATCTACCGTAGGGAGAAACTCGATGACGCTTGAGGGACCGGCGGCGGGAGTGACAACACTGGCCGCGTCTACAAAATAACTGCGTAAAACCGGACTAGCTGGGTTGTCATCGCCAGTCACAAACACATGGGTGTCACTGACAACAGCGGCAGTGACAGCGGCTTGTACTTCAGCTAATGTAGGATCACCTGCTGTGGCCGGTCCGATGACAGTCTCGGTTAAGTGGACGCGGTTTTTTGCGACGTCGCCGGCGGAGACCTCTACAGCATTTCCTGGTCCGATCGCGGTGAAGCGATATAGCTTATTTGTGGTGAGATCTCCAAAAACTGAACGGTCGTCGACTTCAGCTTGTGTGGCCACATGGGCATCGATCGCGGCGAGATCATTTAGCCAGAGCTTAACCCCTGAAGCCGACTCCGTTACGTCCTGCCAGTCGGCAGCATCAAAGGGTTTCGCAACGGGTATGGCGTTGCGGTTTTGCAGTATCGTTCCTTGATAGAAAACATCCTGGCCTACCGTATAAGTACCTGCCGGATCGAACGCGGGTGGTAGGTGAGTCGCGTCTAGCAACTGGCGGCCAGAACTCTGCTCCACCCACTGTACGGCGGCAGTGGACAGAGTCGAAGAGGACTGCGCAACCAACGTC
>JBPCXK010000583.1:0-2582 GCA_051008635.1 Gammaproteobacteria bacterium | reverse complement strand
TCGATGCCAGTGCCGGCGCCGTGGCGGGCGCGCTCGAGAGCCCGGTCGGGCTCGAGAACGGCTATGCGGTCACCGTCACCAAGCGCGACAGCTCGAACAATCCCGTCAATATCACCCGCGCCGACGGTGCGCCGATTGATGGTCAGGCGTCGGTCAGCTTGGTTGAGCGCGGCGATTTCCAGACCTTTGTCGTCGACAATGACGATTGGTACACTTTTGGCGCCAACTCGGCGTCGGGCCTGCAAATTCCCATCCCTGTCAGCCAGGGGGGCACCGGTGCCAATAACGCGCCCGATGCCCGTACCAATCTGGGTCTAGGCAATGCGGCGGTGCTCGATGCCGGTGTTGGCCCCAACGAGTTGGTGCAACGCGACGCGGCCGGCAATATCCCCGGCATTGGAAGCGCTTCGAGCGTCACCCCGATTGCTCGGGGCGGCACGGGCGCCACGAGCGCTGCTGGGGCACGGACCAATCTGGGGCTTGGTACGGCTTCGACGCGGAACACGGGCACACAAGAGGGTAATGTGCCCCTGATTGGGCCAGGTAATGTGCTCGATGCGGCCGTATTGCCGCCGTTGAAAGAGGTTGATGGGGGGATCCGTACCGTGCGGGTCGGCACCAGTCCTACCGGCAGCTTCGCCGGCATCGACGTCACTGCGTTGGCGGCTGGGACTTATGTCGTCATTTTGCAACTGACGTTCGCAGGACAAATATCGAATCCCAATGAGCTACGGTTCCGAGCCGATGGCGCAACGCTTCATGCCTTCAGGACGCCCCCGAATGACACCGTGGTGACCGAAATTGGAACGGCCATCGTGACGTTGCCCGCGACGTTCGATTTTGCTGGCTTCGGCGTGGGGCTTTTTCACGATCAACGGGCGACGTTTATCAGGATTGGATAATGCCAAGCACCAGTGAAATCCCCGGGATTGGCAGTGCCTCGAGCGTCACCCCGATCAGCCGCGGCGGCACTGGCGCCACGAGCGCCACCGGCGCGCGCACCAACCTCGGGCTCGGCACGGCCAGTACGCGCGACACGGGGACGCAAGAGGGTAATGTGCCGCTCATCGGCGCGGGCAATCAGCTTGATGCCGCCCTCATCCCGCCGCCCGCTCCCGGCACCGTCCCGCAGGCCAGTCTCAAAACGGCTACGGGGACGCTGCGGCTCGTGAGCACAGCGAACATCGCCGGCCAGCGCGAGGGCACACTGCCGGGGGGCAGCTACGGCTTCACGCCGCGCGTGAGCGCGTTCGGCGCCACGAACAACGTGGCGGGTGCGGCGCCTAACGTGTTGTGGTCTGTCGGTGGCACCCCCGGCGCGACCCAGCCGACGATCCGCCGTGGATCGACTTGGACGAGGCTGCGCGCATCGTGGGCTATGACGCCCAAGGCCGCGGTTTTAACGCGAACGATGAGGTGGTCACGCCGGCGATGAAGAACGCCCGCATGAACGACTTCCCGCATCCCTTTATCGACGTTCCGCGCGAGCACGAGGTGTGCTTGCTCGATCCTATCGATCCGTCATTGCACGGCTGGTCGCTGGATAAGCTGTCTACGCTCAAGCTCGGGCCGCCAATAGAGGGTCGGCCGGGGCCGCTCGGTGTCACGGTGAGAGCGTTCCTCAGTGCCTAGCACGAGCGAAAAGCAGCGCCGCGCGATGGAGGCCGCGGCCGCCGGGCGCAGCACGCTCGGCATTCCGCAGTCCGTGGGCAAAGAATTTCGCACCGCCGACCGACGCAAGGCTCGCCGCGGCCAGCTCGGCGATCAGTTCAGAAAGCACGGGGGTAAAAATTCCAATGGCTAATTGGCTGGCGACAGCAGTGCTCGGGTACTGCCTTTTCATCGATACGCACGGTGTGCAGTGGTATTGCTGGGACGAACAGATTGAGGTGATGAACTGTCCCAATGAAACCGGCAATTGCGTGCGTGTCGATCACTATTTCACAGCGAGGTGGATAAGCACATGAACTGGATGACGACATTGCAAATCGGTGGTTTTGTCATATCGTGGCTGGCGCGCGCGAGCATTGACGGTAAGATTACCGGCAAGGAAATGGCCGAGCTGATTGACGGGGTGGCTAAAATGGCTGGCTTCGAGTTGGAGTTCGACGTGCCCAAAGAGATGAAGCCTGACGGCAAAATCGGCAAGGTGCTGCAAACTGCCGGTGGCATCGCGGCCATGTCGGGTGGATTGCAGTTGCCTTGACAGAGCCGGAAGGTGCGGCGCAGATCGCCCACACCGGGTTTGGCTTTGCCCATAGCACACTGCTGCGTGAGGGGCTCGTAGGGCTCGTTGTCCTGGCTTTTGTGGGCTTGGTGGCGCTGATGGGTTATGTCGTGCTCGAGTCCATCCCTCGATTCGAGCAGGGCCAGACGACCGTGCAGGCGGCGCTGACAACGCTCGCCTCAGAAATAGCGCAAGAGCGGGTCGCGATTCAGGCGAACCGCCGCATATTGGCCGATGTCGAGCTGACCTTGGAGAAGCTGCGCGAGTTGGATATGCAGCAGGACAAGATGGGCGGTATTTTATTTCGTCTTCAACGTAAGATGGATCGGATTTTAATGACGATTCAGTTCGCGCA
>JBPCXK010000582.1:0-9631 GCA_051008635.1 Gammaproteobacteria bacterium | reverse complement strand
GTTGCTCTGCGTTACACTGTGTCGCCATAAGGCCGTTACCTCTTGTGTGCTTAACTTATTGTTCGTACAACTGTTATGCCACAAGAGCTCGGCCTTTTCTACTACTTGGTGAGATATGCGGGCTAGCCGACGCCGGTTATTGCAACACAGCACTGCGCGCGCCGTGCACCGCTTTGCGGCGGGTTTCCTGCACCTGGTCGATTTCGCGCGCCAGTTTCGGTGTGCGCCTCAGCATGTGTCCCAGCATGTCCGGGTCGATGACCAGCACCTCCAGGTCATCGAGCGCCTTAACGCTCGTTGCGGCAACCGACTCACTCGCAAACGTGGCGGCGCCGAAGAAATCACCTTCGGTGAGACGCGTGATTTCGCGCTCGGCGCCAGAGTTGTCGATTGCGGTCATCACGGCTTCGCCGCTGAGAATCACGTAGAGATCGTCCGGGACGGTCTCCCGATCGATTACCAGCTCGCCGGCGCCGAAGCGTTGCAGCAATTTGCCCTTGTCGATCTGCTTCATGACATCTTCGTCGAGCGGTATGTAACTCGGCATTGAGTCGAGCACATCGTCGAGTCGCACTGAGGCCTTCTCGCCACGGTAGAGCGTGCGAATGGGAAACGGAATGGTCATCCCGTTGCGCCTCGCGGCGTACCAGATGCGAGCCACAAACCGTTCCCTGATCACCGGCATGTCCGCATAGTCCGCCATGAACAACAGCACTTCATAGGCAATGGAAGAATCATCGTAGGACATGGCGCGCGCTACCGGCGGTGGGTCGCTCAGCACGCCAGGCGTGGATTGCGCGACCTCGCTAAGAACGCGTTTGCATTTGTTCGGTTGGTCGTCATACGAAAAACCGACCGTTACGCGCTCGATGTGCCGACGGTCCGGACGGCTGTAGTTGAGAATGTTTTCCTTGCCCAAAGTGAGATTGGGCACGACAAGCATATCCCCGTCGCGCGTCTGCAAACGCACGGCGCGCCAGTTCATCTCAGTCACCCGGCCAATCTTGTCGCCAACCTTCAGCCAATCGCCGACCTGAAACGGCTTTTCGAACAGCAGCGCAATACCGGACATCAGATTACCCAGGGTGTCCTGCAGAGCCAGGCCAATCACGATGGAGCCGACCCCAAGCGCCGTAAGCAAGCCGCGCAGATCCGCCCCCCACACGGACGATAGCACCAGGGCTGCACCGAACAACACGAGAAAAAAGCGACTCAAATCCAGAAACAACTGCGGGACACGCGCGCGCCAGGTATCCGCTTCGGCGTGTGTAAACAACAGGATATTCAGCACCGACAACGAAGCGTGGATCGCGAGAATCCACAGCAGGGTGTGAACAATCGGTAGCAAGCCGGTGTCGGCGGTAACGCCGACGATCTTGGTGAAAAACAGCAGCACCGCAAACACGGGCAACACGAGGTTGCGGATGATGCGCAGTGGCGCCGCCAGAGGCTGCCCGCGGTGTTCGAGACGATGAATGATCTCGCCGAGCACAATGATCAGCAGTGGAAACCCCAGCGCCAGAGCCAGGCCCCAGAGAATCCAGTCACTTGGGACGCCTGGCCCCAGCATCAAGCCACTCTCAAAGTCCAGACGTCTTCTTCTTCGTCGTCGCCGTTAACGCGTATCCGGCCTTGTTGATCGAACTCGAAGGCGTCGTGCAGCTGTTCGTGCACGGACTGGGAGACGCGAATGGTGTTGGGCTCGTTCTCGGACCGCAGGCGGTCGGCGGTGCTGACGGTGTCGCCCCACAGATCATAGATGAATTTGTTGCGGCCGACGATGCCACCCACTACCGGTCCGGCATGAATACCGATGGTAAGCTTCAAGTCAGTTTCTCTCTCGAGATTGACGCGACGCACGATTTGCACCATCTCCAGTGCGAAGTCGACCATACGCTTGGAATTGTCGAGACGCGGAATGGACAGGCCGCTGACAGCCATGTAGGAGGTGCCGATGGTCTTGATCTTTTCGACACCCTCTTCTTCCGCCGCGTCGTCGAACGCGGCGACAATGTCGTTGAGCAACGTCACCATCTCATCGGCGTTTTGATTCGCGGAGATCTTTTCGAAGCCGATGAGATCTGCGAGCAGCACAGTTACGTTCGAGACGTTGTCAGCAATACACTCCTCTCCTTCCTGCAAACGTTTGGCAATAGGGTCCGGCAGGATGTTGCGCAGCAATTCTTCATACTGCCGGTTTTTTTCTTGCGCAAGCTCGCTTTGCTCGCGCACCGTGCTCATCATGTCGTTAAAGGCCCGCGCCAGCTCACCGCACTCGTCCCGCGACCGGGCTTCCAACTCGACATCCGTCTGGCCACCCGCGAACCGGCGCACGCCGTCCACGAGCGAATTAATCGGCCGCACGAAATAGTAGGCCAGCACCATCGCGAGCAAAGTGGTGACAACACCGATCATGACCGCCGACATGAACACCTTGCGGCGAAAGCTGTAGATCGGCGCGTAGGCCTCGTCGAGATCCATCTGCGCGAGGAGAACCCAGTTTACGCCTTCTATGTCGAGTGGCTGATAAGAACTCAGCACCGGGATACCGCGATAGTCGTCCACGGCGCGCATGCCGGCGTTGTCGGCCAGCGCGTCGCTGACAGCCTCCGAACGCACCTCTTGTTGCATCACGGATGTATTGAGGCGTTGTATTCGTTCGACTCGATCCTTCGACACACCCGCGGAGCGCAAGTCGTCAAAGTAACTTTGCGGGTTCTCAATCAGAAATCGCGATACGGAACGCATCAGGTGGTCTTCGCCGACCAGATACGTCTCCCCGCTCTTGCCCAGCCCATCGCGCTCCCAGTTGTCACCGCCAGTCATTACCCGGTTCACTTCGTCGATCGGAAGCTGAAAGGCCAGCACCCCGACGCGGTCGAGCCCATCGAAAATCGGGCTCGCGACAAACGCCGCCGGCGACGCGTAGGAAGGCCAGTAGGGCTGGAAATCGATCAACGCTACGTGTGATCCGTCCTGGGCGCGCATAGCGGCCGCCATAGCGGTCGCCAGGCTGCTGCGATCGTAGGGTCCGGAGATCAGATTGGTGGCGAAATCCGTTTCCTTGTAGGTCGAATAAACGATCTCACCCGACGCGGAAATCAAAAACATGTCGTAGTAACCAAACTTCTGCACCAGATTCCTAAAGATCGGGTGGAAACGCACATGCACTCCGGTGTAGTCGCTGCCGTCTTTGGGATCAGTCAGCAAGTGCTTACTGCCGACCTCGTTGAGATTGTTGGAGATGAAGTGATATTGCAGATAACGTGAGGCTGCCGTTCTTGGCAGGTAAGTCCGGGCGAGCGGCGGATTCTCGATGTTCTTGGCCAGCCTCGGAGTGAATTCTTCCTGGTAGTACTTCTCCAGCGCCTGTTCCATGGCGGGCCTCACCGTGGCGGCATCGTCACCCAGTGCCCTAAACGCCGACTCGAACGACTTGAGCGCGATGACCATCATGCGGTCTTCACTGAGCGTCTCTACCTGATCGCGCACCTGATTGAAGTACGACTCGATCTGATAGGCCTTGGAGGCGCGCAAGCTCGTGAGCTGATTGAATACGTTTCGGGTGATTGCCGACTTGCCGCTCCCGTACCCGATGTAGCCGATTACCAGCGTGGAAAACAGGGCCACCGCCAGCAGCATGATGAGCAGTCGCGACTTGATCGTTAAGTATCTGAACACGTTGCCGGGAAGCGCTCTGTTGCGGGTTTTCCTCAGCCGCATCTCGAATCAGGGCGGAATGCGATATGAGCAGTGATGTCTTCGTGTAAGCTCCCAATTTTAAACACATTTCGACGCGGACGTAAGGCTGGCCCGGGCTGCCGCGCAGGATGGGGCTGCACGGCAAATTGACACCGGCCAGTCTGTGTAAAAAAATGCGACAATACCTGGTCCGCCCTGTGTTTACTTCTCCTGGAGCTAAGTACATGCCACCCCCCACTACCGACGCAAAAGCGGTCAAGAAAGCCGGCGCTGCCTCTGACGGCGCCGCAAAAGGGCGCACGCGCGAGGACCTCGAGCGCCTGGCCAGGCTTCCGGCTGAGGCGCCACACCCGATCATGCGCGCAGACGCATCGGGCAGGCTGCTGTACGCAAACCCGGCAAGCCAGACGCTGCTGCGGCACTGGCGGATCAGACGTGGTCGGCTGTTGCCTCAGAGCGTCAAGGACACCCTCAAGTACGCCCTGGAAGACAATGCGGCGCGACACATGGATGTGAACTGCGGCGATCGGGTGTTCTCGCTCGTGTTCACGCCGACACCCAAAGCGGCCTACGTCAACGTGTGGGGCCAAGACATCACGGATCAAAGAAAGGCCGAAAAGGCGCTCGAACATTTTGACGAGACATTTCAAACGACGGCCCGGGCTGTCACCAGGAACGAACAACAGCGTCTGCGGGACGTGCTGGAAAACATGCCCGACGGCGTACTCGTCGTAGACCCCACGATGAGCTGCGTGGCCTGCAACGAGCAGGTAACGCGGTTGCTGAAACTCCCCGACGGCCTGCTCGAAGAGGGCAAGTCCATCCTCCCGATGTTACGGCATATGGCCAGGCGGGGAGACTATGGACCGGGAGACAGCGACACCCTGGCCAACGATCGTCTGGATCAGGCCCTGCAGTTTCTCGACCTGCATGGTAGCGGGATGGTGGAGCTGGAACAGGTGGATGGCACGATTATCGAGCTCAGAATGTCGCAGAACGCCAAAGGGGAAAAGGTCAGCATCTACACTGACATCACCGAGCGCAGACGCGCCGAGAAACAGCACCGTCAGCTATTCGAGGCAATCCCGTACGGGATTTCAGTCAGCAGTTCTACCGACGACAAACTCTTGTATATGAATGCCGCCGGTCAACGGCTGTTGGGGATCAAGCCGGAAGACGTGCATCGCACTGCGGCGAGCGAATGCTACACCATTCCCGGGGAGCGGGAGAAAGTCTGGCGAACCCTCAAAACCAAAGGCAAAATCGAGGGCATGGAGCTGAGCCTGAAGGGGGCCGATGGCCAGATCTTTCCGGCGCTCTCTTATGGCCAGACGATCGAGTTCGAAGGAGAGAACGCGTGGCTGGGCATCATCGTGGATATCACGGAGCTCAAGGCAGCCCAGAAAGAGCTGCGCGGCGCGGAAGAACGCCAACGCCAGATCCTCAACGCAATACCTTTTCCGATGGGAGTCAGCAAGTGGCGTGAGGGCAAGCTGCTTTATTTGAACACGGTGGGACAAGAGGCCCTCGGGGTTCCTGAGGACAAGATTGCTGAAACGCACGCCGCCAGCATGTACGCGAATCTTGAAGATCAGGAGCGGCTCTCTGCCGCGATCAAAGAGGACGGCAGGGTAGAGGGCATGGAGATGCAAATCAGAAAGGGCGACGGTGATGTCTTCCCCGGCCTGGTGTACGCCATGCGTCTCGAATACCAGGGTGAAGACGCTGTGTTGGGCACGGCTATCGATGTTACCGAAATAAAGGCCGCGGAAAACAGATTCAGGGCGCTGCTCGAGTCAGCGCCGGACGCGATGGTGATCGTCGACAAGCACGGCAGCATCGTGCTGGCTAACACGAGAACCCGCGACCTGTTCGGCTACGAGCCAGAGGAACTGGCGAACAAAAAGGTCGAGGTGCTGATGCCGGAACGCTTTCGAGCCCGTCACCGCGGACACCGCTACCGCTTCCACGCTGAGCCGATGGCGCGCGCTATGGGTGTTGGCATGGAACTGTTCGGGCGTGCAAGGGACGGGCGGGAGTTTCCCATCGAGATCAGCTTGAGCCCCATTGAAACAGAACAGGGAACGCTCGTTGCCGGCGCCATACGCGACATCAGCACGCACATGGCGGCGCAACAGGAATTGCGCCAGGCCAGGGATGATGCCGAACAGGCCGCGCGGGCCAAAGCGGCGTTTCTCGCCACCATGAGCCACGAGATACGCACGCCCATGAACGGGGTTGTGGGCATGATCGATCTGCTTGGGCAGACCCCGATGAACGAAGAGCAAGGCCAGATGCTCACCACCATCAAGGAGTCGGCTTTTTCCCTGCTCAACATCATCGACGACATCCTGGATTTCTCCAAGATCGAGGCCGGGAAACTCAACATGGAATACATCCCGATCTCGATCAAGGATTTGGCCGAGGGCGTAGCCGAGACCCTGACGCCAAGCGCCGACAAACAGGGGCTCGATCTGGTCTGCTTCGTCGATCCGGAAATCCCGCGGCGGGTAATGGGCGAGCAAGTCAGACTCCGGCAGATCCTGTTCAATCTGGTCGGCAACGCCATCAAGTTCACCGCCAAAGGCGTCGTGGTCATTCGCGCCGACAGGATCGGCGCGGCCGGCAACAGAATTATCGTTCGCTACCAGGTCATCGATGAAGGCGTCGGAATTCCCGCCGACAAGCTTGGCAGCCTGTTCAAGCCGTTTTCACAGGCCGAGTCCTCCACGACCCGGCGCTTTGGGGGCACCGGTTTGGGTTTGACCATTTGCAAGTCCCTCACAGACATGATGGAAGGCGAAATCACGGTCGAAAGCGAACTTGGCGCCGGTTCTACCTTCACGGTGACACTGCGGCACGAGGTCGTCGTCGTTGAAGAACACTCGGACATCAAGAACGGGCTGGACGGCGTGCGCGTATTGCTGGCTATGAAGGACATCGAGCGCAGAGAATTCATCCAGCGCTACCTCGAATTCTGGCGCGCCGGTGTGTGCGCCACGACAGATCTCGGCGAAGCGCAATCGATCGCTCGCGAGGCCGCTGCGAAAGGCGAGCCCGTCCATGTGATTGTGCAAGGTCTCGCATGGAGCAACCAGGAACGCAAGAGGTTCCGCGACGTTCTCCGCGCGGACGAAAGGCTCTCCAAGACGCGCTTCGTCAGCCTGCGGGGCGAGCGCTCGCGACTGGACCGCACGGACATCATAGACGCCATCACCGTAGAGGCCATGCCGCTGCGGCGTAGTTCGGTGTTACGGGCCGTAGCGATTGCGGCCGGGCGCGCGAGTCCCGAAGTCATTTACGACGACGACCACGCCATCGGCAATGTCAGCGATGTGCTGCCGACTGTCGAGGAGGCCGAAGCGCGTGGCGAGCTCATTCTGGTTGCCGAGGACAACCTGACCAATCAGGACGTGATTCGCCGCCAGCTCAACGTCCTCGGCTTCGCGGCCGACATTGCGGCTGACGGCAAAGAGGCGCTGACAGCGTGGAAGTCGAAAGCTTACGCCGTCCTCTTGACCGACTGCCATATGCCGGAGCTCGATGGTTACGAGCTGACCGGCGCCATCCGCGAGATCGAAAAGAAAACGGGCAAGCGCTTACCCATCATCGCTATCACGGCTAATGCCCTGGAGGGTGAGGGTGAGAAATGCCTCGAGGCGGGTATGGATGACTATCTGACCAAGCCCGTCGAGATGACGAAGCTCAAACGCACCCTGTCCAAGTGGATGCCGTCCAACGGCGCGAGCCGGGGCGAGAACACCGGGAAAAGCAGTGCACGGACTTTCCCCGAGGCCGCGCCTGCCGGGCCTATCGATCTCACTTTTCTGCGCGAGTGCTTCGGTGACGACCGTGAAATGCAGCAAAGTGTCCTCGAGGACTTTAGCCGCACCACGCCAGACTACATGGGTAACCTCCAGGACGCGGCGGCAGGCGGCAGGGCCCGGGACGTCGCGTCGGTAGCGCATACCGTCAAATCCGCGGCGCGAACCGTGGGCGCGCATGAGCTGGCGGACCTGTGCCAGGCCCTGGAACAAGCGGGCAAAGAAGAGGATTGGGAAGAAATCGGCAACCTCGCCGCGGGTATGCAGCCGGTCATGGACAGGATCGCCGGGTTCATATCAGAGTTCAAACAACAACCTGTTCATGCATCCTGACCAGGCGTTGCGAAGTCCACTTTCGTCAAGTGACTGAGTCAGCTACACGGATATCTAGCCCGCATTTCTCACCACGATGAGGAGCCCTCGCTTGATCTTTGATTCCACAACGCATTTTCTTCAGTCGGAAATACGACCTGTATTCCGCTCCTTCAGAAAATGCCTTGTGAAATCAAATCTCTGCGGGATCATCTCGCCCCGTGGTGAGAAATGCGGGCTAAAGGCAGTCCAAACTGATCTTGCCGTACTGTCCGGCTACATGAAGAAAATATCGCCTTGGATTGTGGTCGAGTATCGCAGTAGAATTCTCAATATTCATCCCTCGTTGTTACCCCGGCATGGTGGTAAAGGAATGTACGGAGATCGGGTGCATCTAGCGGTGCTCCAATCGGGCGATACGCAGTCTGGTGCCACAGTACATCTACTAAGTGAGGAATATGATGAGGGCTCTGTGTTGCTGCAGCGGGAGGTCGCGGTAACAGTAGACGAAACTTTGGAATCACTGAAATCCAAAGTTCGGCAGTTAGAGGGGCCTCTTTGTATCGAGGCAATTTCCAAATTCATGCATAACCATGCGCTCCAGTCGGACGCTGCTACGCAGCGCCGCTGAGCGGAGCGTTAGATTGCACAAGAACCGATGACAAAGTCTCTGAAAATCGTCGTTGCATTCCTTGCGTTATCGCTAACTGGCTGGGCTGTTTATCAGTACGGGCAGTATAGGCAGGTGCTGAGGTTTTCCTTACAACAGCAATCTTTGCTGATTGGTGAAACTCGACTCACTATTAAGGCAATACGACTACTTGACGACGACGAAACACACAGATTGCGAGCAATGCTGTTAAGCCAAGTCGAGTCGAGTATGCATCACATCGGGTTGTACGAGAAACTGGAAAGGGAAGCCCAGTGGTGGCATGCGTGTACCATCTGGAACGTCCATGTCATGGATAGATGCGAATCTAAGGGAGGAAATCGCGCGTAGTAGGGGACTAGTAGAAGTCGAGTACCGTGAAACTGAGTAACATCGACTCGGATACGGAAACTGGAAATATCAATGGGGTCAGACTTCGAGCCTGACCCCATTGATTGGACACAAAAGCTCTGCTGATGGAATTGAGCTGCGCGAAAAATGGACCAGTGAGGCGGTTTACAACAAGGCTGATCGACATTGCGCGAGTCAGGAACGCAAAAGCCGCCTGGCCGCCGAACCGTGGGATGGCACCTACAGGTTTGTCTGTGAATAGAGGCGATATTGTTTATTATCAACAGTACGCGGTCCCTAGGGTGGGTTGACCGTAGCGATACCCACCGTAAAACAGCTCGCCTCACCAGACATTCCGCCGCGCGCACGGCTGAGGTGACGCGTGTGGCAGCAGCGTCGCGTGCAATTGGCCGATGTACGAGGGTGGAGCGGAAATCGATGGACAAGACGATCATGGCCTAAGTTTTATTGATGGTGGGTATCGCTACGCTCAACCCACCCTGTCATAGGTTTGTCAAGTGGGTCCATACCGTTATTTTTAAAGCGTTCAGAGGTGGCCGGGTTTGTTTGGACAGTCATCGGCAAAAGATAAGTGGATCCCAACCGTTGTTCGTCAAGCCGCTTTGGGCGAGGCGAGTGAGTAGTAGACCTGATCCGGAGTTTGTCTGTCCAGACTCGAATGAGGTCTTTTTGTATTGTAAAACCGAAAGTAGTTGGTCAGTCCACTGCGGGCGGCAAATACACTGTCGTAGGCGTGTAGGTAGACCTCTTCATATTTCACACTACGCCACAG
>JBPCXK010000581.1:0-6842 GCA_051008635.1 Gammaproteobacteria bacterium | reverse complement strand
CCTAGGCGCCCGTGTGGCAAGGCGCGAGGCAGGCGAATAGCCGGCTATTTAACTGCCGAAGCAACGCCGCCACGCGGGATGGATAGGCCTAAGAAATGTGAAGTTATTTCTGGCAGAGCCCTTAGCCGCGAAGTCTCCGGTTGTCCGGATCGTATGGCGCTGCCTCCAGCACGCGCGCGTGGTAAGGCTCGCCGATGATCTCTGTCGTCAGATTATCGTTTGTTGAAGGCAGCTTGTTTGCATCGAGATAAGCCAGCGCCAGTTTCTTGCCGGTGCGATGTCCGTATGCGCCCGAAGTGATGATTCCGACTGTAACGCCGTCATGCATCACCGGATGGAGGTAAAACGGATCTGCGCCTTCGCCGGTGATCTCGAGCAACAACATTCGTTTGCGATTCGGGTGGTCGGCATGATTACGGAGCGCATCTGCCCCGATAAATTCCCGACCTTCGAGCTTGACCAACGCCTCTACGCCCGCTTCGGTCGGTGTGCGCTCGCTGGTGAAATCGAGCCCCCACGCGCGATAGCCTTTCTCGAGCCGCATGGAATTCATCGCGTAAGCGCCGAACAGAGCAGCGTCGAACGCCTTTCCCGCTTCCATGAGCGCCTCGAAGAGTTGTACCTGTCGAGCGAGCGGATGATGCAACTCATAGCCGAGCTCGCCGACGTAGGAAATGCGCAAAGCAGTGACCGGCACGCCGTCGACGGTGATCTTGCGCGCGGCGAGCCACGGGAACGCGTCGTTGCCGAGGTCGGCGTCACACAGCCGCGCCAACAACGCGCGCGACTGCGGCCCCGTCACGGCCAGCACACCGACGTCGTCGGTGACGCACGCCACACTCGCATTTGCGAATTGCTTTGCATGCCTGCGCAGCAGATCGTAGTCCTGACGCTCGGCCGCCGCGGCGCTCGTGAGGTAATAGCGATCTTCCGCTATCCGCGAGACGGTGAATTCGGACAATACGCCGCCAGACCTGGACAATGCATGAACGAGCGTGATGCGCCCGATCCCGCGCGGCGGCGCATTGGAGCCGAGCGATGCCAGGAATGTCTCGGCATCTTTACCGCTGACCTCGAATTTGGAAAACGCGCTCATGTCCGCAATGCCTGCGCGATCGCGCACTGCGCGGCATTCCGCCCCAACGGCCTCGAACCAGTTCGTGCGCCGGAAGCTCAATGTGGCTTCCGCCTTCTGCCCAGGCAGTGCAAACCAGTTCGGCCGTTCCCAGCCGTAGGCCGACCCGAAAACGGCCCGATGTGTCTTGAGCTCATCGTAAATCGGCGTCCGTAACTTGTTCCGCCCTGCCGGTCGCTCTTCGCAAGGGTAGTGAATGCCAAACTGCATGGCGAAGGACTCGGCGGCTTTGCTCACGCGGTAATCGCGGTCGGCATAGCGGCCGAAACGGCGCGGGTCGACGGCCAGCGCGTCCCAGGGCGGTTCGCCATTCACCATCCACTCCGCCAGCATCTTGCCTGCGCCGCCGCCTTCCATAACGCCCATGCTCGAGCCCGTCAGCAGCCAGGCGTTGTCGAGATCGAAGGCGGGGCCGATCAACGGACCTGCATCCGGCGTGAAGGTGATGGGTCCATGCACGATGGTCTTGATCCCCGCATCGGCGAGCACGGGTAGGCGCTCCATCGCGGCCGCGACGATATGCTCCACGCGATCGAGATCAGGCGGCAGCAGCTCCATGCCAAATTCGGGCGGCACCTTATCGATCGACCAGGCTCTTGCATGTTTCTCGTAAGGTCCGATGATGAAACCGTCGTTCTCCTGGCGCACATACCAGCTTTCTTCCGGATCGCGAATAATCGGCAACTCGCTATCGCGTTGCGCCACCGCGTCGACGCGGTCGGTCACCAGATACTGATGCAGCATCGGCACCATGGGCAGCTCGAGCCCCATCATGCGTCCTATCTCATATCCCCAGGTGCCGGCGGCGTTCACGATGTGTTCGGCGCAAATCTCGCCATCACGTGTTTGCACGCGCCATTCGCCGGCCGGCGTCCGTTCGATGCCGGTCACAGGGTTGTTGCGATAAATCGCGGCGCCACGCGCCCGCGCGCCGGCCGCCATGGCCTGCGTCGCCTGGCTCGGATCGACGTTGCCGTCGAACGGCTCGTGAATCGCGCCGATGATCTCGTCTGTCTCCACGAGCGGATAGATCGCTTTGAGCTCTTTCGGCGTGAGAATGTTGAATTCGCAACCTGCTAAACGCCCAATGCCTTTGACATGACGAAATTCATCCATGCGATCCGGCGAGCGTGTGATGCGCAGGGCCCCGGTTTGGTGAAAACCGACAGGACTGCCGGTTTCGTTTTCGAGAGTAGACGCGTAAAGACGCACGGAATACGCGCGCATGTGCATGATGGTGAGGTTGTGTGCAAAGTGTGTGCACAGTCCGGCCGCGTGCCATGTCGAACCCGCGGTCAGTTCGTTTTTCTCCACGAGCACGACGTCGGTCCAGCCAAGCTGCGCAAGATGGTAAAGCAGCGAGCAGCCCATGGCGCCGCCGCCGATTACGATTACGCGAGCGTGTGATTGCACGTTGCTGGTTCCGCAGAGACCCTGTCGTGTGTTCTTGTGGGCATCGAATGTGTGGTAACGGCCCCCGATCGGGGGCTGCTTCCACAGGTGCAACTCGTAGAAAACAATCCGGTCGCGCCCATCTTTCAACTTCGTACGGATGCATGATTACTTTCTGATTGTAGTAAGTCAAAAAAGACCTTTATGCACGTGCAAGACCGCTAGCCCGCATATCTCACCGCGGGGCGAGATGATCGCGCAGAGATTTGAATTCACAAGGCACTACTGATCGAGTGGAATACGGGCTGTATTTCCGAGTGAAGAAAATTCGTTGTGGATTCAAAGATCAGGCCAGCGCCGTCATCGTGGTGAGAAATGCGGGCTAGTTCCGCACGCCAATTTCCCCCGCCGCACGCGGCGGGGAAATTTCAACAGGCTAAAAACCTACCAGACACAAGATCCACGCGACTAGCGCGGCCAAATAGGCAGCCAGCGCGGCGTCCCGATTTTGCTCGCGCAAACGGAGAAGCTGAATAATATTACGTTCGTTTGTCAGCGCATCCTGGAATTTCCGGCGAGCCCTTCTGTGGGCAATGCTAAACGCAGCAACGTACATGCTGGCAAGCAGATTAAACGGGAATTCGGCGATCACACTGGCTTCAGCATCACGTGCCGATTCAACGTCCCGTGCTGCTTTACTCAGCTCCTGCTGAGCCGTTTTCCTCTCTTGCTCGGCTTGATCGAGCTCTTTCTGAGTCTGTTGAACAGCCTGTTCAGCGGTTCGGTACGTTTGTGATGCCTGCTGTACCGCTCGCCTCTCTGGCTCACAATCGGGCACCTGCCAGGCCCAACCTATGAAATGAGCGGTGTTGTCGACGGGGCCGAGTTGCCCGGAGATCAAAAGTGCGAGTAAGGTATCACCGCCAATCGGGGCGGCCAGCGTAGCCAGGGAGTTGCGAAGCCCGGCCGCAAACTCTATCGCTATCGCTTCGTCAGCGTCGTTGACTGGCGCTTTGAGCCCCTGCAAAAAGCCTTTGCTACCGAAGTTCTCCGCTACAAGGGTCGGAAGTTCACGGGTAATTCTCACCTGACTAAAGGTTTTATCCCTGCCGATGTCAGACGTGCGTGTGGGTAGCTCGGCCGCGAAGCGGGTCGACTGTAGATTCGAGTCGCTTGATAGCAAATTTGTAGATGTTTCCATGTTACTTACTCCTTAATAAAGTCACAAAGCAAAGTTGGTAACCCGCGAGCAGGTTTCTCGCGGGTTAGCGTTAGAGTTCGATTTTTCCGAGCTCCATCTATCCATACGGAGCCGGTCTATGCAGGGGATTGTGAAAAAATGACCGGAATCCTAGTGACCTAGGTTCTTGCGGTTTCGCCGGAAGTACGTTAGAAGTCCGGCAGTACGTACTGTGTTGACCCGGCGAATGGGCTGCGGCAGCCTGTCCTTTTGTTTCTTCTGCCTTTGCGACGTATTGCACGTTGATCGACGCCACAAACTTTGTGCCGCCGCGCAAATATATTCAACTTCGCATGCGCGTGCCGTCGGGATCGTAGGGAAGGCGTTTCAACGCCGTCAGCGAATACCGCTTGCCCGCGACGCCGATCTCATAGCTGCCGGCAAGCAACTCTTCTTTGCCTTCTCCCGGTTCGGCTTTGACATAGGCAAAGCAAAGCGACAGACCGGTGCGAAAACCGCGCTCCCCGGATGTAGTGAGACCGACCAGTCGCTCATCGCGATAGACAGGTTCGTCGTGCAACAGCAACGGATGCGCCGAGTCGACTGCGAACAGCAGCAGGTGCCGGCCGACCCCACGGTGTTTCTGCGCGGCAAGCCCGTCGCGACCAGTAAAATCCTTGTCCATATCGACTGCGAAAGACAAGCCTGCCTCAAGCGGCGAATCTTCGGAGCCGATATCGTGTCCCCAGTGCCGGAACCCCTTTTCCACGCGACAGGCATTGAGGCAGTAGTGCCCCGCATGCGAGAGACCGAACGCCGATCCGGCGGCGCGGACAGTCTCGTAACACCGTTGCGCCGATGCGAGCGGTATGTACAGCTCGTAGCCCAGCTCACCGCTAAAGCTGGTCCGCTGCGCTACTATCTGAACCGACTGGACCTGGAGAGCGCGAGCCGTAGAAAAAGGAAAGCTGTTGTTGGACAGATCCTCATCGCAAACGCTCTGCAGCAACTTTCTCGCTAGGGGTCCGACGACGCCCAGCACGGCATGGTCCTCGGTGATGTCGGTAACAGAAACCTTTTCACTATTGCGAATCGCGCGCCGAATCCACGCCAGATCTTTCCATCGCGTAGCGGCGCCACTCACGATCCGGAACTCGGTCTTCGATACGCGCCGCACCGTGATATCGGCCTCGATACCGCCGCGCCGGTTGAGCATCAGCGTGTAACGCACGCAGCCGGGTTCGATTGCGACATCGCCCGTGCACAGTCGCTGCAACAATGACTCCGCGTCCGGCCCGCTGATCTTTATCTTGGTAAATGGTGAAAGCTCGAGCAAGGCGACGCGGTTTTGCACGGCCTCGGCCTCGCGCGCGGCATATTCCCACCACGGTTGTGCGCCATAGCTGTAACGCAGCTTGCGCTCGTTTTCATTACGCGCAAACCACAACGGGCGCTCCCAGCCGGTGGGCGCGCCGTACACAGCACCTGCCTTGTCGAGCGCCTGGTGCAGCGAAGAGCGGCGCAGATCGCGGCCGGTTTCCATCTGCCTGAACGGCCAATGCATATTGAACTGATTGGCAACTGCCTCTTGTGTTCGTTCTTGTAGGAAGGCATCGTCGTTCCACAATGGATCGGCCCGCGCAATGTCCACCGCCCACAAATCCATGGGTGGTTCGCCGTCCACGATCCACTCGGCAAGTGCCTTGCCCACGCCGGCCGATGACATGATGCCGATGGAGCTGAATCCCGCCGCGACAAAATAGTTCTTCAGGTTCGGCGACTCACCCATGAGTTGCCGCGTGTCCGGCGTGAAGCTCTCGGGCCCGTTCATGAAATGCCGTATACCCGTTTGCTCCAGCACCGGCAGGCGATTCAGCGCCGCGTGCATGAACGGCTCGAACTGATCCCAGTCTTCCGGCAACACGAGATAGCCGCCTTCGGACCCATCATCGGGCGGATGCCACAGCTTGGCGTTCGGCTCGAAGCCGCCAATTACGAGTTTGCCGGCATCCTCTTTGACGTAGATACGTGAGTCGAGATCGCGCAGCACAGGACAGGGCTTTGGCAGCTCAGCGATCGGCTCGGTAACCACGTACATGTGCTCGACCGCTTGCGCCGGCACTGGCACTCCCGCCATCTCGCCGACCTGTCGTGACCACAGTCCCGCGCAGTTGACAAGGTATTCGCAGCGAATGGAGTGTCCGGTGCTGGTGATCGCCGAATTCACGGCGCCGTTGGTCGAGTTTACGGCCGTGACGCGGCTGTGTTCGTGAATCTGCACGCCAGCGTCGCGCGCCCCCTTGGCATAAGCCAGACACGTATCCACCGGATTTGTCTGACCGTCCTCCGCCACCCACAACGCGCCGGCAAGGTCATCGATGTGCATCAACGGCATGGCCTCCTGGGCCTGCGCCGCCGACAAAATCCGGACGTCCAAACCACTGGCCTCGCCCATCGCGGCGATGCGTGTGAGTTCCGTCATACGGTCTTGCGACTGCGCCAACCACAAACCGCCGGTCTGCCGGTATCCGGTCGCCTGCCCGGTCTCGGCCTCGAGCCGCACGAACAGTTCCGTTGCGTACACCGCGAGCCGCGTCAGGTTCAGATTCGCGCGCAGGGGACCGACAATACCCGCCGCATGCCATGACGTGCCGCTGGTCAACTCGTGCCGTTCCAGCAGCACGAGATCACTCCAGCCGAGCCGCCCCAGGTGATAGGTGACGCTCAGGCCGATCGCACCGCCACCGATAATGACCACCTTCGCGCTCTCCGGAAGCTCAGCCATCGGCTGGCCGCCGCGCCCGGGCGGTGTTTCTGGACTGGGGGGAAACCTGGCGTGCGGACACGGTTATAATAATCGGGCGTTTGTCAGCATGTGAGATCACCCCCCGGAACTGCGGCGATCATCGTCCCGTCCGAAATTTGTGTACTTTGCACCATGAAAACTCGACTATGAGCGCATCGATACTCCGGCACTTCTACAAGGCGTTGTTGTGGGCGTGGATCTCGGTATTGGGGCCTGCTCCAGTCGTCGCCGCTGCGGATAGCACTCAAAAGAGCTACGGCGGGCCGTTTACGCTCGTCGATCATACCGGAAACACCGTTACCGACTCGGATTTCCGCGGGGAGTACATG
>JBPCXK010000580.1:0-3462 GCA_051008635.1 Gammaproteobacteria bacterium | reverse complement strand
TGTCCAGCAAGTACATCAGGAAAGATCGGCAGGTCGGTAAAATTCCCCGCCCAAGCACGGCGCTTCAAAATCGACCTGATCGGCGCCGGGCATCGCCAACAACTCGACTATGCTCGCACGCTTGCTCGCTATCTTTTGGTAGTCCTCGATGGATAACAGGACGTACGCAGGGTCGCCGCGATCAGTAATAAAAACAGGGCCCTTTTTCGCGGCTCTTTTTGCGCCGCTGGCGTCCTGATTGAATTCCCGGCTGGAGAGAGTCGTGATTGTCATGATGGGCTTCCAGAGATATGTAGAGACGTTTCTACATATGGTACGCCAAGCCTGGCGAGCAGACAAATTTCTATGCGGCTCCTCTTTTTGCCTTTGTGATAGTCGGGATGGCAATGGCGCAAGATGATGGGCTTGTTGACCAGTTCCATCTGGCTACTATAGCGGCGGCGTGTCTATTGGCGGGCAGTGTGGGCGGGCAAAAGCCCGCACTGTGGCGTCCAACGCGGGTAGTTCCCCGAACGAACGTGGGGTTGCT
The DNA here is from genome assembly GCA_051008635.1 of Gammaproteobacteria bacterium. GTDB lineage: Bacteria > Pseudomonadota > Gammaproteobacteria > JBPCXK01 > JBPCXK01 > JBPCXK01. Next base: position 2,933 of record JBPCXK010000580.1, on the reverse strand, counting down.
TTGCCCGTCTATGCACCAAACGGTGCATAGGCGGAAAAACAGGCTCCGGCACTATGACAATAGCGCTTCAGGATGGCGGTCCGCAATCCGGAGCAATGCCTGCGCGGGGCCGCGCGGTTGGCGTCGAGCCTGTTCCCACTCCTGCAGCGTACGCGTGCTCACGCTGAGCAGGGCAGCACAGCAAGTATTTCAAGTGTTTCGAGGCGTTTTGATGCCTCATTGCGTGTTGAAAGCACATTCGGGCGCTTTTTATGCGACGTTGGGCACCGAGGTTCAGAACTGCATGCAACCTATTGATGTTGTTGCAGGAGTTCGTCAGCACAAATTCACCGTGCCGTGAACCCGGAGCCTCTCGCTTCCGGGAAACAAATTCGCTAATCTATTCTGTCGCGCAGGCGCTAACCCTGTGCCAAGGCACGCCCGGCGTTTGAGCATGGGTCGGCATGCGATCATTTTGCCAGGACTGGCTGGGCGCTTGCAGTAAACACCACTACGGTCTGATCAAAAGACTCGTGACTCGCATATGGCGTTCTTCCACAAATCCCTCGACCCCGTGATCGCACTATCAGCCATCGCGGTGGTCGATATCTTCCTCTTCGTGCAGCTCGGCGCGTGGACGGTAGGCGGCGGAGAGACGATGATGACCGGCCTCATGGCCCAGTTCTTCCTGGGCGAAAACCTGCAGAGAATACCGTTCTGGCAACTGGTTTTTACGCCCGACGCGGGTTACTGGAAGATTTACATCAGCCTGGGCATGCTGTTCGGCGCGGTGGTGGGCGCGGTCATGAGCAAAGAGTTCTTTATCCGTTTCCCGCGCAGACTTTCGGAGTGGGTGATGATCACTGTCGGCGGGCTCCTGATGGGCTTCGGTATCCGGCTGGCCTTCGTGTGCAACGTCAGCACGTTTTTCGGCCTGACCCCGGAATTGAACCTGGGCGGTTATCTGGCGATCAGCGGTATTGTTGCCGGCGCCTGGGTCGGGTCATTGATCTACAAACGCATACTGGGCATGTGACATGGGTGTGATTGGGGAATGCCTGCTGGCTTTCGTGTTCGGCTCCGTCGTAGGGCTGCTGGTGCAGCGCTCGCGTTTTTGCAATACCGCCGCGTTACGTGACGCCATGCTGTTCAAGTCTTTTCGTAACACGAAGGCGCTGCTTGCCGCCATGATGATCTTGACCATTGGATTCACTGCCTTTATCAGCATTGGCGAAGGCAATCCCATGCGTTTCGACGTTGGCCTGAACCAGATCGCCGGTCTGTTTCTGTTCGGGATCGGTATGGTATTGGCCGGCGCCTGCACCGTTTCGACCTGGGTCAAGACAGGTGAGGGCAATATCGGCGCGTTATGGGCGTTGATTTTCACGTTTGTCGGCATGTTTATTTTTTCGCTGATATGGTCTTTCAGCTACTGGCCGCCGGCCCCGGCGGCCATGTCCGGCGATCCGGCCTGGCCAGGGTTACAATTGGGATATGCAAACGCAGCGACCCTGCAGGAGAAAACCGGTATTCCGGCGATCGCCTTCGGGCTGGTTCAGTTTGGCGTGCTGTTAGCGATTTATCGCGCGATTCTGCGCAAAGAACGCGCCGACGCGGTGGATATCACGCGCGGGGGCGAATCGGGGGCAGGTGTCAAGGTAGATGCCGAACAATCGGCGTTGTCGGCGAGCTAAGGGTTCGCCCAAGGAGATCTTCATGGGCTTGTTTGGAAGGAAAACCGCAGAACACAAACCAGCGCCCGGTGGCGAGGTGAGGCTGGAAAGTGGCGAGGTCGTCAAAGTGACGGCAAACGTGGATTGCATCGGCGACTCGTGCCCGCGCCCGCAGCTCCTCACGCGGGGCGCGCTCGCTGAGGCGAGCCCCGGAGATATCATCCAGGTGGATGTCGACAACCCCACGTCCATGGAAGCCCTGCCGCCGATTATCACGGAGAACGGCGGATCCCATCTCGCAACGCTGCGCCAGCCACGTCACTGGCAGGTTCTCATGAGAAAGAACTGATTGTCGTCGACCATGAGCGTGTCGAGACATCTCCAACTGACGATTTTTGCCGCGGTGGCCGGTCTGATTTCGCTCGCCTCCATCGTGTATCCGTTCGTGCACCAGTCTGAATATCTCAGAGAGTCGCGCGAAGGAACGCCGTTCTTCACACCGCCCGTGATCCACCCCGATACCGGTGAGGCGATCGAGTTGGACGAGCTGATTCGGCATTACAAGACCGGTGGGTAGGCAGGCTACTATGGACTTTGAAACGACCGTTCAGCTCATCGCCTTCGTCGTTGCGATGTATGCGATGTTCATCAGTTTCACGAAAGACGATCCCTGAGGAGGGTCCTCATGAACCGCATGCAGATGATTTTCTTTTGCGCGATTTCGCTTGCTGCAGCGCTCGCGATCAGCGCGACGCTGTTTCCATACGCTACGCTGCCCATAGCCGAGGCGACCGCCGCGCAACAAGCCGTGCCGATGGAAAGTTTCGATATCATCGATCTTGGCGAAGATTATGGGCAGGTCAGCGTCTTCGAGCTGGTGGGCCACTATCTCGAGAATCCACCGCAACCTGAGGCGGTCGATGCAAAGCCAAAGAAAAAACACTTTGGCGGATGCTGAGACGGTCATTCGTAACGCTCCTGCTGTTCGCGGCTCTCATCTCACAAACGACGCGGCCGGCAATATCGACAGCAAGGAACATGGCGGAGATCGCAGCGCTCGACTCTCCGACATTCGCAGACACGCGCGCCATCGCCACGTGTTCCCACAACAGCATTGCCGGGGCAATTTGCCTGCACCCGTCGCAGTTTCTGTATCCCGATGGACGACCGGCGAGCTTTCGCGACATCAATTGGTTGGTCGGCACCTATGGGTTGGACTCGAGTTCGACCGTCGTCGTGGTTGGAGACACCGGGATAGGTAACTACTTTGTCGCAGGCATG